>JADZCL010000096.1 GCA_020851615.1 Rubrivivax sp. | reverse complement strand
GCCCGTCCTCGTCGAGCATCGCGCGCACCCGGCCCCAACTGCTGCCGGCCAGCACGATGTCGCCCTTCTTCAGCGTGCCGCTCTGCACCAGCACGGTGGCAACGGGGCCACGGCCCTTGTCCAGGCGCGCCTCGACGACCAGGCCCTTGGCCATCGCCTGTACAGGCGCCTTCAGCTCCAGCACCTCGGCCTGCAGCAGCACCTGCTCGAGCAGGTTGTCCATGCCCTGCCCCGTCTTGGCCGAGACGGCGACGAACGGCGAGTCGCCGCCGAAGTCTTCTGGCACGACGCCCTCGGCCACCAGCTCGGCCTTCACGCGCTCGACGTTGGCCTCGGGCTTGTCGATCTTGTTCATCGCCACGACGATGGGCACCTCGGCCGCCTTGGCGTGGTGGATCGCCTCTTTGGTCTGCGGCATCACGCCGTCGTCGGCCGCCACCACCAGGATCACGATGTCGGTCGCCTTGGCACCGCGCGCGCGCATCGCCGTGAATGCCTCGTGGCCCGGCGTGTCGAGGAAGGTGACCGTGCCCCGCGGCGTATCGACGTGGTAGGCCCCGATGTGCTGGGTGATGCCACCGGCCTCGCCTGCCGCCACGCGCGCGCGGCGGACGTAGTCCAGCAGCGAGGTCTTGCCATGGTCGACGTGGCCCATCACCGTCACCACCGGCGGACGCGCCAGTTGCTCGCCGGTGGCCGCGGCCTGCTCCTCCTCGGTGAACGCATCCGGATCGTCGAGCTTGGCGGCCAGCGCCTTGTGACCCATTTCCTCGACGACGATCATCGCAGTCTCCTGGTCGAGCTGCTGGTTGATGGTCACCATCTGCCCGAGCTTCATGAGCTGCTTGATGACTTCGGTGGCCTTGATCGACATCTTGTGCGCGAGGTCGGCCACCGAGATCGTCTCGGGCACGTGCACCTCCTGGGCCTGCAGGTCCGCCGGCGCGATGAAGCCTGCGCCCACGTCGTCGCGTCCGCCGCGGCGCGCGCCGCGCGGGGCGCGCCAGCCGGGCCGGGCACCGCCGGCATCACCGCGCGTCTTGAGGGCCGCGCGCCGCTTGGCTGCGTCGTCGGCCCAGCTCGAGGAGAGCTTCTCGGACTTGACCTGCTTCTTGTCACCAGGCTTGGCCGCCGCAGCCCCCGCGCCTGCCCCAGCCTTCGCGGTCGGCTTGTGAATCGTGCCCTTGATCGCTTCCTTGCCCGGCGCGGGCTTGGGCTCCTCGGGCTTCTTGGCCACCAGCGTCTTGCGCGGCTGGGCCATCATGGCGCGGATGGCCGCGGCCTCGGCCTCGGCAGCCTTGCGCCGGCGCTCGAGGTCGGCCTGCCTGGCGCTGTCCTCGGCCGCCTTGTCGGCGGCCTTGACCACGCGCAGCACGGGCTTGGCTGCTTCAGCAGGAGGTGGCTCGGGCTTGACCACCTCGGCCGGCGCGGCCGGGCTGGTCGCCGCTGCGGCGGCGTCGGCCGCGGTCTTGGCCGCAGTCTTCGTCGCAGTCTTCGCGGCACCCTTGCCACTGACCTTGGCAAGCGCTGCCGCGTTCGCTGCGGCAGCGGCCTCCTCGGCTGCCTTTGCAGCGGCCTCTCGTGCGGCCTGCTCGGCTGCGCGCGCGGCTTCCTCGGCGGCAATGCGCGCGGCTTCCTCGGCCGCAGCGCGTGCGGCCAGCTCGGCCTCCTCGCGCTGGCGCCTCTGCTCGGCGAGCTCTTCCTCCTGCCGGCGGATGGCCTCCGCTTCGGCCTGTGCCTCCTCCTCGCGCCGCTGCAGGTCGAGCTCCTCGGCACTCAGGCCGGCGTGGTCCTCGGCCGTACCAGGTGCGTCGTCGCGCTTGACGAAGACGCGCTTCTTGCGCACCTCGACCTGGATCGTGCGCGCCTTGCCGCTTGCGTCAGCCTGCTTGATCTCGCTGGTGCTCTTGCGCGTGAGCGTGATCTTCTTGCGCTCTCCGGCGGCCGACCCGCCGTGCGCGCTGCGCAGGTGCTCGAGCAGACGCTCCTTGTCGGCCTCGGTCAGGGCGTCGTCGGGTGACTTCTTGCTGACGCCGGCCGACTGCAGCTGCTCGAGCAGCGCCGCCGTCGGGCGTTCGAGCTGCGCGGCAAACTGGGCGACGGTGGTCACGACCATGTGCGGTGCTTCCTATCCTGGGGGTATGCGTTCGGGTCCGGTGCGGGTGAGGATCGGGCCGGGGATCAGACCGTGAACCAGTGTTCACGCGCCTTCATGATCAGCGTGCGCGCCTGCGCGTCATCGACGCCGGCGAGCTCGACGAGCTCGTCGACCGCCAGATCGGCAAGATCGTCGCGCGAATGGATGCCGCCACTGGCGAGCGTGGCAATCAGCTCGGGCGTCAGCCCGTCCAGGTCGCGCAGGTCCTGCGACACCTGGGCAACCATGGTCTCCTGCGCGATCTCCATCGTCAGCAGCGCGTCCTTGGCGCGGGTGCGCAGCTCGTGCACCGTATCCTCGTCGAAGGACTCGATCTCGAGCATCTCCTGCAGCGGCACATAGGCCACTTCCTCGAGGCTGGTGAAGCCCTCGGCAATCAGGATGTCGGCCACTTCCTCGTCGACATCGAGCTTCTCGATGAAGATCTTGCGCACCGACTCGGACTCGGTAGCCTGCTTGGCTTGCGACTCCTCGGCGGTCATGATGTTGATGCGCCAGCCGGTCAGGTCGGACGCCAGGCGCACGTTCTGGCCGCCACGGCCGATGGCAATCGCTAGGTTCTCCTCGTCGACGACGACGTCCATCGCGTGGCGCTCCTCGTCGACAACGATGCTCTGCACGTTGGCCGGCGCCAGCGCCCCGATCACGAACTGCGCCGGGTCTTCCGACCACAGCACGATATCCACACGCTCGCCGCCGAGTTCGGTCGTCACGCCGTTGACGCGCGAGCCGCGCACGCCCACGCAGGTGCCGATCGGGTCGACCCGGCGGTCATGGCTGACGACAGCGATCTTGGCGCGGCTGCCCGGGTCGCGCGCACAGCTCTTGATCTCGAGCAGGCCCTGCTCGATCTCAGGCACTTCCTGTGCGAACAACTCGATCATGAACCCCGGGGCGCTGCGCGAGAGCATGATCTGCGCGCCGCGCTGCATCGGGTCGACCCCCAGGATGAAGGCGCGCACGCGGTCGCCGCTGCGCAGGTTCTCCTTGGGAATCATCTCGCTGCGCTTGAGCCGCCCTTCGACGCGCCCGCTCTCGACGATGATGTCGCCCTTGTCCAGGCGCTTCACCGTGCCCACGAAGATCTTGTCGCCGCGCGAGAGGTAGTCGTTGAGGAGTTGCTCACGCTCGGCGTCGCGGATCTTCTGCAGGATCACCTGCTTGGCCGCCTGCGCGCCGATGCGTCCAATCGTCAACGACTCGATGGCCTCCTCGATGTAGTCGCCGACCTCGATGTCGGCGATACGCTCCACCGCGTCCGAAAGCATCTCTTCCGCATCGGGGTTCTGCAGGCCGGCCTCGTCGGGAACGACCAACCAGCGGCGGAAGGTCTCGTAGTCGCCCGTCTCGCGATCGACCGCCACGCGGATGTCGACTTCGCCACCATTGAGCTTCTTGGTTGCGGAGGCCAACGCAGCCTCGACGGCACCAAACACCACCTCGCGCTCGACGGCCTTCTCGCGCGAGATGGCATCCACCAGCATGAGCATTTCGCGATTCATCGCTCCTGACCTCCGTCCTGCGGCACCGGGTCCACCAGCGCCGGCGTCTCCGCCTGCCTGGCCCCCGTCTGCCTGCGCCCTTTGAAGTCCAGCACCGGCACCAGGCGGGCCTCCCGGACTTCCTCGAGCTCGAAACCCAACACCTGCTCACCCGTGCCGTCATCGAAGACCAGCGTCCAGGCAGCTCCTTCGCCCTGGCCGAGCACGCCCTTGAACACGCGGCGCTCGCCCAGGGGTTGCCTGAGCGTGATCTCGACCGCGGCGCCTGCGAAGCGCTCGAAATGCGCGCGCGTCTTCAACACGCGATCCAGTCCGGGCGACGACACCTCGAGCCGCTCGTAGGGCACGCCGTCGACCTCCAGCGCGTATTGCAGTTGCCGCGTCACGAGCTCGCAATCGTCGACAGTCACACTGCCCGCATCACCGTGCGGATAGACGTGACCGGGGACGCGGTCGATCGTGATGCGCAGCAGCCCGCGCGGCAGCCTCTCGATGTCGACCAGTTCATAGCCCAGCGCGGCCACGCCGGTGCCGATGGCTGCACGCGAGCTGGCCCCAAGCACAGTCGGCAACACGCCAACCGGCCTGCTCGTGCGCGGCGCACGCGCCGCACGCCCGGCTCCCTGCCCGGCACCCTGCCCGGCACCCCGCAACGCCGACTGTCTCCGCCCCGTCAAGACTGCGCCCACCCACACTCCATCAACGCCCGCGACCTTGCCGCTGCCCTGTCGCTGCGCATGCAAGAATCGACCCACCCGGGCGCGAGCAAAAAAAATGGGCTGGAAGATTCCGCCCACGCACGCCGCTTACCCGGGAAAGCGCGCATTATAGCTCCGCTCTTCCTGTCGCTTCAAGCGGTCAGCCGCGCATGACACAATGCCGCGGGTTGCAGAATCGAATCGGAGCCGACATGGGTTTTCTCGCTGGCAAGCGCCTCCTGATCACCGGCGTCCTGTCCAACCGCTCGATCGCCTACGGCATCGCCCGCGCCTGCCGGCGCGAGGGTGCCGAGATCGCGCTGAGCTATGTCGGTGAGCGCTTTCGTGAGCGCAGCCTCGAATTCGGTCGCGAGTTCGACACGGACCTGGTGTTCGAATGTGATGTCGGCGACGACATGCAGATCGAGCGCCTCTTCGAGCAACTCGGTGCGTCGTGGGATGGTTTCGATGGCCTCGTGCATGCCATCGCCTTCGCCCCGCGTGAAGCCATCGCCGGCGAGTTCCTCGATGGCCTCTCGCGTGAGGGCTTTCGCGTCGCGCACGACATTTCCGCCTACAGCTTCCCCGCCCTGGCCAAGGCGGCGTTGCCCCGCCTGCGCCCGGGTTCGGCATTGCTCACGCTGTCCTACCTGGGCGCGCTGCGCGCCGTGCCGCACTACAACACGATGGGGCTGGCCAAGGCGTCGCTCGAAGCCAGCGTGCGCTTCCTGGCCGCCGATCTGGGCAAGCGCGGCATCCGCGTCAACGGCATCTCCGCCGGCCCGATCAAGACGCTGGCTGCCTCGGGCATCAAGGACTTCGGCAAGCTGCTGTCATCGTTTGCCGCGATGACCCCGATCCGCCGTGCGATCACGATCGACGATGTGGGCAACGCCGCTGCCTTCCTGCTGTCCGACCTCGCCAGCGGGATCAGCGCCGAGATCGTCTACGTCGACGGCGGCTTCAGCCAGGTGGCGATCGCCGACATCGACTGAGCGGCATGCGCCGGCGTCAGGCCCGGACGCAGTCGACGAAGTAGCCCGGCGTGCCGTCGGGGCTCTCGCCGACCAGCCCGTGCACGTCGGTGTCGAAACCCGGGAAGGCCTCGTTGAAGCGGCGCGCGAAGCGCAAGTACTCGACGATGCGGCGATTGAAGCGCTCGCCCGGGATCAGCAACGGAATGCCGGGTGGATAGGGCGTCAGCAGTGCCGTCGTGACGCGGCCCTCCAGCTCGTCGATCGGCACGCGCTCGGTCGTGCGGTGGGCGATGTGGGCGAAGGCGTCGCTGGGTTTCATCACCGGCTGCAGGTCCGAGAGGTACATCTCGGTCGTCAGCCGCGCGATGTCGCCTTCGGCATAGGCCTGGTGGATCGCCTGGCAGAGGTCGCGCAGGCCCATGCGCTCGTAGCGGGGATGGGCCGCACAGAACTCGGGCAGGATGCGCCACATCGGCGCGTTCTTGTCGTAGTCGTCCTTGAACTGCTGCAGGGCCGTCAGCATCGTGTTCCAGCGGCCCTTGGTGATGCCGATGGTGAACATGATGAAGAACGAGTACAGGCCCGTCTTCTCGACCACGATACCGTGCTCGGCCAGGAACTTGGTGACGATGGCCGCCGGGATGCCCGTCTTCGCGAAGCGGCCCGACAGGTTGAGTCCGGGCGTGACGATGGTGCACTTGATCGGGTCGAGCATGTTGAACCCGGGTGCCAGCGCACCGAAGCCGTGCCAGCGCGCGTTCGCCTCGAGCACCCAGTCGCTGCTCTTGCCGATGCCCTCAGGCGCCAGCTTCTCGGGCCCCCAGACCTTGAACCACCAGTCGCGCCCGTAGTCCTTCTCGACCTTGCGCATGGCGCGGCGGAAGTCCAGCGACTCGAGGAGGCTCTCCTCCACCAACGCGCGGCCGCCCGGAGCCTCCATCATCGCCGCAGCGACATCGCAGCTGGCGATGATCGCGTACTGCGGGCTGGTGCTGGTGTGCATCAGGAAGGCCTCGTTGAAGAGGTGGCGGTCGAGCCTGACCTCGCGCGCGTCCTGCACCAGCACCTGACTGGCCTGGCTCAGACCGGCCAGCAGCTTGTGCGTGCTCTGCGTCGCCCACACCATCTGTTGCTTGGGCCGCGGGCGGTTCTTGCCCATCGCATGGAAGCAGCTGTAGAAACGATGAAAGGCCGCGTGCGGCAGCCAGGCCTCGTCGAAGTGCAGGTTGTCGATGTAGCCGTCCAGGCCATGCTTGATGGTCTCGGTGTTGTAGAGCACGCCGTCGTAGGTGCTCTGCGTGAGCGTGAGGATGCGCGGGCGCACCTTCTTCGCATCGACGCCGGCCAGCAGCGGGTTGGCCCTGATCTTGCGCTCGATCGCCGCGCGGCTGAATTCGGCCTGCGGGATGGGCCCGATGATGCCGTGGTGGTTGCGCGTGGGGGTGAGGAACACCGGCACCGCCCCGGTGATGATGATGCTGTGCAGGATGGACTTGTGGCAGTTGCGGTCGACCACCACCACATCGCCGGGCGCCACCGTGTGATGCCAGACCATCTTGTTGCTGGTGCTGGTGCCGTTGGTGACGAAGAAGCAGTGGTCGGCGTTGAAGATGCGCGCGGCGTTGCGTTCGCTGGCGGCCACCGGGCCGGTGTGGTCGAGCAACTGGCCCAGCTCCTCGACGGCGTTGCAGACGTCTGCGCGCAGCATGTTCTCGCCGAAGAACTGGTGGAACATCTGCCCCACAGGGCTCTTCAGGAACGCGACGCCGCCACTGTGGCCGGGGCAGTGCCAGCTGTAGGAGCCGTCCTGCGCATAATCCATCAACGCCTTGAAGAAGGGCGGCGCCAGGCCGTCGAGATAGCTCCTGGCCTCGCGGATGATGTGCCGGGCGACGAACTCCGGCGTGTCCTCGAACATGTGGATGAAGCCGTGCAGTTCGCGCAGGACGTCGTTGGGGATGTGCTGGCTGGTACGCGTCTCGCCGTAGATGTAGATCGGGATCTCGGCGTTCTTGAAGCGGATCTCCTCGATGAACTGGCGCAGGTTCAGCACGGCCGGGGCAAGTTCGGGACCGGTGGTGAACTCCTCGTCGTCGATCGAGAGGATGAAGGCGCTGGCCCGGCTCTGCTGCTGGGCGAACTGTGCGAGGTCGCCGTAGCTGGTGGCGCCAACGACCTCGAAGCCCTCCTTCTCGATCGCCGCCGCGAGTGCGCGGATGCCGAAACCCGAGGTGTTCTCGGAGCGGTAGTCCTCGTCGATGATGACGATGGGGAAGCGAAAGCGCAGCATCGAATCCAGGCCCTGATCGAAGGGAAAGCGGGTGTACCGCAGGCATGCGGGCCACTGCGTAGCCCCGCAAAGGCGCGGAGTGTAGGCGCAGCGCGTGGCGCACTGGCTACACTGCGCCGCGCGCGCAATGCGCGCTGGAGGCAAGAATGGACTGGAGTGCGTCCACGTGGTGGTGGCTGACAGCTGGGCTCCTGGTGCTTGCCGAACTGCTCAGCGGCACCTTCTACCTTCTCATGCTCGCCCTGGGCTGCGCCGCCGGTGCGCTGGCCGCGCACGCCGGTACGCCGGTGACGGCGCAGATCGCCATCGCCTCCTTGGTGGGCGCCGGCGCCACGGCCATCTGGCATTACCGGCGCGCCAGCGCGCCGCGATCAGCGCCGGTGCAGCGCAATCGCGACGCCAACCTCGACATCGGCGAGCAGGTCATGGTGCAGGCGTGGAACGCGCAAGGCCACACGCGCGTGCAACACCGCGGCGCCGGATGGAGCGCGCGCCTGGCACCCGCAGCGCCGTCGGCACCCGGCCCGCATACGATCGTCGCCATCGAGGGCAACGAGCTCATCCTCGAGCCGTCGAGACGAGAGACCAGTCAGGCCACACACTGAGGAGTTGCCGGGTATGGAAGTCGTTCTCATCATCGCCGTCATCGCGCTCGTCTTCGTGGCGCGCACCTTCAAGATCGTGCCGCAGCAGCACGCCTGGGTGGTCGAACGCCTGGGCAAGTACGACCGCACGCTCACCCCGGGGCTGAAGTTCCTCGTCCCCTTCATCGAGCGCGTGGCCTATCGGCACTCGCTCAAGGAGGTGCCGCTGGATGTGCCCAGCCAGGTCTGCATCACCAAGGACAACACGCAGCTGCAGGTCGACGGCGTCCTCTTCTTCCAGGTCACCGATCCCATGCGTGCCAGCTACGGCAGCAGCGACTACATCATCGCCATCACGCAGCTGGCGCAGACGACGCTGCGCAGCGTGATCGGCCGCATGGAGCTGGACAAGACGTTCGAGGAACGCGACATCATCAACGCCAGCGTCGTTGCCGCGCTGGACGAGGCGGCGCTGAACTGGGGCGTGAAGGTGTTGCGCTACGAGATCAAGGATCTCACGCCACCTGCGGAGATCCTGCGCGCGATGCAGGCCCAGATCACCGCAGAGCGCGAGAAGCGCGCGCTCATCGCAGCCTCCGAAGGGCGGCGACAGGAGCAGATCAACATCGCCACCGGCGAGCGCGAAGCCTTCATCGCCCGCTCCGAAGGCGAGAAGCAGGCCGAGATCAACAAGGCACAAGGCGAAGCCAACGCCATCATCGCCGTGGCCGACGCCAGCGCGCACGCGATCCGGCAGGTCGCCGACGCCATCCGTGCCCCAGGCGGAGAGCAGGCCGTGCAACTCAAGGTGGCCGAGAAGGCCGTCGAGGCCTATGCCCAGCTGGCCCAGAAGAACAACACCATGATCGTGCCTGGCAACCTGACCGAGGTGGCCGCCCTGATCGGCAGCGCGATGGCGCTGGTCAGGCCTGCAGCGGTGGGGGCAGACACTCCCTCCAGCCGCTAGAATTCGCAGTTCACCTGCGTGCTGTCTGCCAGCTGGCCGCAGTGATCCCTGCGGAGGGATGGATGAGTGGTTTAAGTCGCACGCCTGGAAAGCGTGTGTGGGTTAACAGCCCACCGCGGGTTCGAATCCCGCTCCCTCCGCCACGCACACGCAACAAGGGGCGCCGCGGCGCCCCTTGTTCTTCGTGCTTGCTGCGCCGCACGGCGCAGCAAGCGTGCGATCGGCTCAGCGCACGATCGCGATTTGCGAGCGCTGGCCGCCCTTGAAGGTGTAGAGCGTCAGCGCACCGTTCTTGATGTCGCCCTTGTTGTCGAAGGCGATCTTGCCGGTCACGCCGTCGTAGCTGATCTTGTGCAGCTCGGGCAGGTACTTGGCCGGGTCGGCCGAGCCGGCTTTGACCATCGCAGCGACCATCACGTTGACGGCGTCATACACGTAAGGCGCGTAGAGCTTGACGTTGGTGCCGAACTTCTTCTCGTAGCGGGCATTGAAGTCGGCCTCGGCCTTCTTGTACTCGCCCTCGACGCCACCGGCCTCGGCGCACACGACCTGGTCGTCGGCCAGGCCATCCTGCGCCAGCTTGGGCAGCTCAGCCGTGCAGATGCCATCCCCACCGAAGAACTTGGCATTGATGCCCAGTTGCTTCATCTGGCGCAGCATGGGACCGGCCACCGCGTCCATGCCGCCGTAGAAGATGAGGTCGGGCTTCTTGGCCTTGATGGCGGTCAGGATGGCGGTGAAGTCGGTCGCCTTGTCGTTGGTGAACTCGCGCCCGACGATCTTGCCGCCCGCAGCCTTCACGGCCTTGTCGAACTCGTCGGCCAGGCCTTGGCCATAGGCGGTACGATCGTCGATGACCGCGATGCTCTTGGCCTTGGCGGTGTTCACGGCGTAGCGGCCCAGCGTGCCACCCAGGTGCACGTCATCGGCCACCACGCGGAAGGCCGTCTTGTAGCCCTGGCGGGTGTACTTGGGGTTCGTCGCGGAGGGGCTGATCTGCGGGATGCCGGCATCCGAATAGATCTTCGAGGCTGGAATCGTCGTGCCCGAATTCAGGTGCCCGACAACGCCATTGACCTTGGAGTCGACCAGCTTCTGCGCAGCAGCGGTGCCTTGCTTGGGGTCGGCCGCATCGTCTTCGGCGAGCAGCTCGAACTTGGCCTTCTTGCCGCCGATGGTGACGCCCTTGGCGTTGAGGTCATCGATTGCGAGGCGGGCACCGTTCTCGTTGTCCTTGCCCAGGTGTGCAATCCCCCCGCTGGTGGGGCCTACGTGACCGATCTTGACGACCAGATCCTGCGCGTAAGCGGTGCCGGCCAGCATGATGACTGCCGCCCCAACGATCGCATTGAACTTGACTTGCATGTACGAACCTCCGATCAGGTTTGTTGTCGCATCGACAACCGGGAATG
>JADZCL010000095.1 GCA_020851615.1 Rubrivivax sp. | reverse complement strand
CGCTGCTGGCATCCCTGCTGCGGGCATGCGCATGGGCGCGGAGCTAGCATGGCCGCTGCCCTCATGCGTGAGAACAGGAGTCCAGGATGAGCCAGTCCAGCAGCCAGGCGCTCGATGTGCGCGTGTTCGTGCCCATCGAGCGCCACCGCATGCTGCTCGAGATGTTCGCCGCACTGCCGGTGGGCGAGAGCTTCAGCTTCATCAACGACCACGATCCCCTGCCGCTGTATTACGAGTTCCGTTCGATCCACGGCGACGTCGTGGGCTGGGACTACATCGCGCGGGGCGGCATCGACTGGCACGTCAAGGTGACGCGGCTGGAGGCCTCCAGGGGACGCGAGCTCGGCGAGGTCTCCACGCTCATGGATCTGCGCAAGATGGCGCCCGAGGACCTGACGCACGTGGTGCTGCATCGCTACGGCATGATGGAACAGGGCGGGACGATGGAGATCATCGCCACCGCGGCACCGCTGGCGCTGCGCGATCTGTTCCACGAGAAGTTCACCGACCAGCACGACTGGAATGTGCGCCGCAACGAGCCCGGCCATTACGTCGCCCACATCGTCAAGCGGGCACCCGGGGCCAGCGCACCCGCCAGCACCGTGGTGGCCGAGCACGACGCGCGGCCGCACGCACCGGCCCGGCGGCACGAGATCTTCTTCGACGCCTTTGCACAGCTGCACCCGGGCGAGGCCTTCGTCTTCATCAACGACCACGACCCCCGGCCGCTGTACTACCAGATCGAGGCCGAGAGCAGCGAGCCGTTCACGTGGGAGTACCTGCACAGCGGCCCTGAAGTCTGGACTGTGAAGGTGGCCAAGAAGCCGGCCTGAACACGCACGCCCACGGCGAGCACGCGGCCCCCGCCCGGCGGCAGGTGGACGTCCGTGCGCACAAGCACAAGAGTCAAGTCGATGCAGAACCTGGACGCGACCGACTCCGGCGGCTGGGCGGCGCTGCTGCACGGGCGCAACCTGCTGCTGTCGCTGGCGCTCAGTGGGGGCGTGGTGATCCACGCCGTGAACCTGTACCTGACCACGACCATCCTGCCGTCGGTGGTGCACGACATCGGCGGCATCGAGTACTACGCGTGGAGCACGACGCTCTACGTGGTGGCATCGATCATCGGTGCCGCTGTGGCTTCGCGCCTGCTGCAGCAGCGCGGCCCACGCGATGGCTATCTGCTGTCGGCAACGGCCTTTGCACTGGCCAGTGCGCTGTGCGCCAGCGCCACCTCCATGCCCATGCTCCTGGTCGGGCGCACGGCGCAGGGCCTGGCCGGCGGCATGCTGGTGGCGCTGCCCTATGCGCTGGTGCACAGCGTGTTTGCGCGGTCGCTGTGGCCGCGGGCAATGGCCATGATCTCGGGCATGTGGGGTGTCTCGACGCTGCTCGGGCCGGCACTGGGCGGCCTGTTTGCGGAGTGGGGCCTGTGGCGGGCGGCGTTCTGGTCGCTGCTGCCGGTCATCGCCTTGTTTGCCGCGATGGCGGTCACGGTGCTGCCGCCCCGCCCGCCGCAGGCGACGACGGCGCAGCCGCTGCCCTGGCTGCAACTGGCGGTGTTGACGCTGGCCGTCCTTGCCGCATCGCTGGCCAGTGTCGGCGAACGCACGGCGGTGCGGCTGGCCTGGCTTGGCGCAACCGCGCTGCTCGTGCTGGCCTTCGATCGCAGCCAGCAACGGGCCCGCCGGTGCCTGCTGCCGCGCGGGGCCCTGCGCGTGTCCAACCCGCTGGGCACGCTCTACGCAATCCTGGCGCTGTTGTCCGTGGCGGTGACCTGCACCGAGATCTTCGTGCCCCTGTTCCTGCAGGACCTGCACGGGCGCTCACCGCTGCAGGCGGGCTATATCGCGGCGCTGATGTCGATGGGCTGGACGACAGGGTCGATCCTCAGCTCGGGCCAGGTCGGCGCGCGCCGGCAGCACCTGCTGGTGGCCTCGCCACTGCTCGTGCTGGTGGCCACCCTGGCCCTGGCCGCGCTCATGCCCGGGCGCAGCGCGGACGCCGCCTTGCTGTGGGCGCTGGCGGCGGCGCTGACCTGCAGCGGGCTGGGGGTGGGCATCGCCTTCCCGCACCTCTCGGCACGCGTGCTGGGCGCCGGTCGGGCCGATGAAGCCGAGCTCGCGGCGTCCTCGATCATGACCGTGCAGCTCTGTGCCACGGCCTTTGGTGCCGCACTCGCGGGCCTGATCGTCAACGTCGCCGGACAACCCGCAGCGGGCAGCAGCGCCATCGACTTGCAAGCCGCCTCACGCTGGCTGTTCACCAGCTTTGCCCTCGCCCCGGCGCTGTGCCTGGCCTTGATCTGGCGCCGGCGCAAGGCGCTGTAACCCAGGCCGCGCGAACGCCTACGCCCGCCTACGCCGACAGCGGCAGCGCCAGTGCCTTGCGCACCAGCGTGCGCAGCGCATCGAAGGTCGGCTGCAGCGGCTGCGTGCTGGTATCCAGGCGGAACTCGGCCTTGGAATAGAAGGCCGCGCGACCGGCGAGGATGCGGCGCAAGTCGTCCATGGCCTCGCCGCTGGCGGCCATGGGCCGGGTGTCGCCCTGTGCACGCACGCGGCGCATGTGATCCTCGGGTGCCGCCTGCAGCCAGACCGTCGTGCAGTGCGCGAGCAACAGGTTGAAGGTGGCGGCGTCGGACACCAGGCCCCCGGGGATCGCGATGACCGCCTCGGGGTAGATCTGGATCGACTCCTCGAGCGCGCGGCGCTCGTAGCGGCGGTAGGCGTTGATGCCATAGAGCGCCTGGATCTCGCTCACGCTGCAGCCGGCGAACTGCTCGATCTCGTGGCTGAGTTCGACGAAGGGGTAACCCAGATCCCCGGCCAGCATGCGCCCGAGCGTGCTCTTGCCAGCGCCGCGCAGGCCCACCAGCGCCACGCGGGTGCTGCGCTGCGCCGGGTCGGACGCGTTGGCGCCGCCGGTCCCCAGCATCTGGCCGATCACGATGCGCGCACGGCGCAGCGTGGCCTCGTCACGGCCTTCGAGCAGTTCGCGGATCAAGAGCCACTCGGGGTTGGAGGTGGTGACGTCGCCAAGCAGCTCGGCCAGCGCGCAGTGCAGTGCCGCGGCCACCTGCAGCAGCACGAGGATGGATGCGTTGCCCAGGCCGTACTCGAGGTTGGCCAGGTGCCGCTCCGACACGCCGGCGGCCACCGCGACGGCCTTGCGCGTCATGCCCCGGCGCGCGCGCAGCGCCCGCACGCGCTCGCCCAGGGCGACCAGGAAAGGGTTCTTCTCGGCTGCGGGGCCGTCGGCGAAGGTCGACGGCAACGCCGACGAGTGCACCAAAATGCTGTTCTCGGACACGAATGGCAGCCGAATGGGGGTTTGAGCCGCCCGCGACGCCTGTCGCCTGGCAGCGACGCGCATGATAATGCATGCCCCGCAGCAGCGCTGGCGCCTGCCTGCGCGTGCCTGCACCCGCCGGTACCGCCCTTGCGGCGCGCCCTGCCCGCGCCGCAGCAGGTCGCCCAGGCCGCTCAGGTCGCCTGGCTGACCGTGATGGTCGGGAAGGCGCCCGAGTAGTCCTTGGCCTTGAGCGCGATCTTCACGGCCACCTGGCGCGCAACGGCCTTGTAGATGCCGGCGAGCTCGCCTTCGGGTTCGGCCACCACCGTGGGCTTGCCGCTGTCGGCCTGGACGCGGATCTGCATGTTCAGCGGCAGGGCGCCGAGGTAGTCGACGCCGTACTCGGCGGCCATGCGCTGGCCGCCCTCGGCGCCGAAGATGTGCTCGGTGTGGCCGCACTTGGGGCAGCAGTAGACAGCCATGTTCTCGACGATGCCCAGGATGGGCACGCCCACCTTCTCGAACATCTTCAGGCCCTTCTTCGCATCCAGCAGCGCGATGTCCTGCGGCGTGGTGACGATCACCGCCCCGGTGAGCGGCACACGCTGGCTGAGCGTGAGCGCGATGTCGCCGGTGCCCGGGGGCATGTCGATCAGCAGGTAGTCGAGTTCGCGCCAGTTGGTCTGGCGCAGCAACTGGTCCAGGGCCTGGGTGGCCATCGGGCCGCGCCAGATCATGGCCTGGTCGGGTTCGACGAGGAAGCCGATCGACATCACTTCGACGCCGTAGTTCTCCATCGGCTCCATGCTCTTGCCGTCGACGCTCTCGGGGCGCCCCTCGATGCCCATCATCATCGGCTGGCTGGGGCCGTAGATGTCGGCGTCCAGGATGCCCACGCTGGCGCCCTCGGCCGCCAGGGCCAGGGCCAGGTTGACCGTCGTCGTGCTCTTGCCCACGCCGCCCTTGCCCGAGGCCACCGCGATCACGTTCTTCACCTTGGGCAGCAGCGCCACGCCGCGCTGCACCGCGTGCTTCACGATCCGGGTCGTCAGGTTCACGCTCACGTTGCCCACACCGGGCACGCTGCGCGCTGCGGCAATCAGCGCCTTGCGCAGCGCGGCGTGCTGGCTCTTGGCGGGGTAGCCGAGCTCGACGTCGAAGGAGACGTCGTCGCCTTCGATGCGCAGGCCCTTGACCTGCTTGCTGCT
>JADZCL010000094.1 GCA_020851615.1 Rubrivivax sp. | reverse complement strand
TGGCGCTACCATCTGCGCCGCATGCCGCTGCGGCTGCTCGTGCCGCACCTGTGGCACAAGCTGCGCAAGCCGCGTGCCGACCCGACGCCGCCATGATGCGCACCGGCGTCGCCGCGGCGCCCCATCCATACCCACACCCGGCAGTCCTCCGATGGCCCAAGCCTCCAGCCCCGATCCGCGTTCGCCCTTGCGCGCGCTGCTGCGCCGCATGCCCAAGGCCGAGCTGCACCTGCACATCGAAGGCAGCCTCGAGCCCGAGCTGATCTTCCGCCTGGCCGCGCGCAACGGCGTCACGCTTCCGTACGCGAGCGTGGACGCCCTGCGCGCAGCCTACGCCTTCACCGACCTGCAGAGCTTTCTCGACCTCTACTACGCCGGCGCCTCGGTGCTGCTGCAGGAGCAGGATTTCTTCGACATGGCCTGGGCCTACTTCGAGCGTGCGGCGGCGGACAACGTCGTGCGGGCGGAGCTGTTCTTCGACCCGCAGACGCACACCGAGCGGGGCGTGCCGATCGAGGCGGTGATCGGTGGCCTCGCCGATGCCTGTGCGCGGGCACACGCCGAGTTCGGCATCGAATCCGCGCTCATCCTGTGCTTCCTGCGCCACCTGAGCGAGGACGAAGCCTTCGCCACGCTCGAGGCCGCGCTGCCCCACCGCGCGCACTTCATCGGCGTCGGGCTGGACAGCAGCGAGCGCGGCCACCCGCCGGAGAAGTTCGCAAGGGTCTTTGCGCGCGCAGGCGAACTCGGCCTGCACCGTGTTGCACACGCCGGCGAGGAGGGACCGGCGGCCTACATCGAGACCGCACTGGATCTGCTGCAGGTCCAGCGCATCGACCACGGCGTGCGCTGCACCGAAAGCCCCGCACTGGTCCAGCGCCTGGCGCGCACGCGCGTGCCGCTCACGGTGTGCCCGCTCTCGAACGTGCGGCTGTGCGTCTACCCCGACCTTGCCGCGCATCCGCTGCCGGCCTTGCTGGATGCGGGGCTGTGCGTGACCATCAACAGCGACGATCCCGCCTATTTCGGCGGCTACGTGGTGCAGAACTACCTCGAGCTCTTCGACGCCCACCCGGCGCTGACCGTCCAGCATGCGCGCCAGCTCGCGGCCAACAGCTTCGAGGCCAGCTTCGCCAGCGCCTCGCGCAAGGCGTGCTGGCTGCGCGAGCTGGACGCAGTCGTCGCCCGGATGACGGCGTAGGCCGGCAGCCGCGCGCCTGATCTACGCCGGCACCGCCTGCGCCGCCAAGGCCGCCCGCAGGGCCGCGGCCTGCGGCCCGAACGCGTAGGCATCCATCGCCAGGCAGCCGTAGGTGGTGCTGGCATGCAGCCGCAGGCCGCTGGCCGCCGCCCCGGCGGCACCCCCGGCCACGTACCAGGGCAGCCAGTGCTCGTCGCTGGGGTGCATCAGCGCCGCATGCGGGGCCTGCTGGCGGTAGTCGAACAGTGCCGGCCAGTCGCCCGCCGCAGCACGCGCGGCCACCCAGTCGCGAAAGGCCTTGCTCTGCGGCAGCTCGGGTGCATCCAGCGGCGGGCGCCCGTTGCCGAACACCAGCTGCAGGTTGTGCGTGAGGCTGCCGCTGCCGACGACGAGCACGCCTTCGGCCGCCAGCGGCACCAGCGCGCGACCCAGTGCGTGCAACTGCGTCGGCGACCACGTCGGCACCCAACCCAGCGGCAGCACCGGCACGTCGGCCTGCGGGTATGCATAGCGCAGCGGCGTCCAGATGCCATGGTCCAGGCCGCCGGCATCGAGGCACTCGACGGTGATGCCGGCCGCACCCAGCAAGGCCTGCACGCGCGCCGCCAGCGCTGGCGCGCCCGGGGCGTCGTAGCGCAGCTGGTAGAGCGCATCAGGAAAACCGTAGAAGTCGTGCACCGTCTCGTGCCGCGGCGCGGCCAGCAGCACCGGCACGCGGGTGAGCGTGTGGGCCGAGATGGCCAGGATCGCCCGCGGTCGGCCGAAGGTGGCATCGAGCGCCGGGCCCAGGCGGCGCAGGAAATCGCCCGCCGCACCCGGCTCGAGCGCCGTCATCGGCGAGCCATGCGAGAGGAAGAGCGGCGGAAGGGATGACATGCACGCATTGGAGCACTGCAGCCGGCGCCAGCGCTTCAAGGACATTGCACGCGGCGTTCGCGCCGCCTGCAGCGGATGCGCTACCGTCGCCGTTCTTGACGAACGCAGCCATGCCATCCGCACCCCACACCGCCCCTGCCACGCGCCCACCCGGCGCCCTGCAGATCGCCTGGCGCCAGACCCTGCGCGACCTGCGTGCGGGCGAGCTGCGCCTGCTGGCGGTGGCGGTGATGCTGGCGGTGGCCGCACTCACCGCCGTGGGCTTCTTTGCCGACCGGCTGGACACGGCCCTGGCGCGCGACGCACGGCAACTGCTGGGGGGGGACGCCGTCATCGGCAGCGACCAGCCCGCGCCGCCGGAGTTCGTCGCCCGCGCCCGCGCGCTGGGCCTGCGCGTGGCCATCAGCGCCACCTTTCCGAGCATGGCGCGGGCCGATGATGCGCATGGTGGCGCCTCGCGTCTGGTCGCCGTGAAGGCCGTCCCGCCGGAGTACCCGCTGCGCGGCCAGTTGCAGCTGCAGCGCGCGCGCGGCGGGCCCATCGAGGCCGTCGCGGCTGCCCCCGCACCGGGCAACGCATGGGTCGATGCCGCGTTGCTGGATGCGCTGCAACTCCGGCTTGGCGACACCTTGCTGCTGGGCGACTCGGCGCTGCGCATCACGCGCATCATCGCCGTCGAGCCCGACCGCGGCGCGGGCTTCATGGCCTTTGCCCCGCGTGTGCTGCTGGCCAGCGCCGACCTCGAGGCGACCGGCCTCGTGCAGCCGGCCAGCCGCATCGCCTGGCGCCTGGCGGTGGCGGCTGCGGACGCGCGCGACGCACCGGTGCAGGCTTTCACGCAATGGGCGCAGGCGCACATCGCTGCGGCCGGCCTGCGCGGGCTGCGCATCGAGTCGCTGGAGAGCGGCCGCCCGGAGATGCGCCAGACGCTGGATCGCGCCGGCAAGTTCCTGCACCTCGTGGCGCTGCTGGCGGCCTTGCTGGCGGCGGTGGCGGTCGGGATTGCGGCACGCGATTTCGCCGCGCGCCACCTCGACGACTGCGCGATGCTGCGCGTGCTCGGTCTGTCGCAGGGTCGCATCGCGCGCAGCTACACGCTGGAGTTCGCCTTCGTCGGCGTGCTGGCCAGCGCGGCCGGCGTGCTGCTCGGGCTGCTGGTGCACTTCGCCTTCGTGGCGCTGCTGGCCGGGCTGGTCACGGCCCAGCTGCCGCCACCTTCGCCCTGGCCGGCACTGTTCGGCCTGGGCATCGGGCTGACGCTGCTGCTGGCCTTCGGCATCCCGCCGGTGCTGCAACTGGCACGCGTGCCGGCATTGCGCGTGATCCGCCGCGACATGGGCCGCCCCAAGGCCAGCTCGCTGCTGGTTCTGGCCGCCGGTGCGGCGGGGTTCGTCGCGCTGCTGCTGACGGTGTCGTCGGACCTGCGGCTCGCCGCCATCGCCGTCGGCGGCTTTGCGGCCGCAGTGGCCGTGTTCAGCGCGCTGGCGTGGGCGGCGGTGCAGCTCCTGGCGCGCCTGGTCCCCGATGCAGGCATGCCCCGGCGCTGGCTGCTGGGCGCGCGGGTGCCGCGCTGGCTGGTGCTGGCCACGCGGCAACTGGCGGCGCGGCCGGCGTTTGCGGTCGTGCAGGTCAGCGCGCTGGCGGTTGGGCTGCTGGCGCTCGTGCTGCTGGTGCTGCTGCGCACCGACCTGATCGACGCCTGGCGCAAGGCGACACCGGCCGATGCGCCGACACGCTTCGTCTTCAACCTGCAGCCCGACCAGGGTGATGCCTTCAAGCAGATGCTTGCGACGGCCGGTGTCACGCGCTACGACTGGTATCCGATGATCCGCGGCCGCCTGGTGGCCATCAACGGCCAGGCAGTGGGCCCCGGGCGCTTTGCCGACGAGCGTGCGCAACATCTCGTCGAGCGCGAGTTCAACCTCAGCCACGCAGCCCGTCTGCCTGCGCACAACCTGGTCGCCGCGGGCCGCTGGACGCCCGAGGAGGCCGACGGGCTCTCGGTGGAGGAGGGGCTGGCCAAGACGCTGGGCCTCAGCCTGGGCGACACGCTGCGCTTTGACATCGCCGGCCAGCAGCAGGAGGGGCGCATCACCAGCCTGCGCCGGGTCGACTGGGCATCCATGCACGTCAATTTCTTCGTCATGTTCCCGCGCGCGGAAATGCCCGGGCTGCCATCGACCACCATCAGCGCCTTTCGCGCGCCCGCCCAGCCGGGCTTCGACAACGCGCTCACGCGCCGCTTCCCCAACGTCACGCTGGTCGACATCTCGGCCACTCTGGCCCAGGTGCAAGCCGTGCTCGGGCAAGTCGTGCGGGCGGTCGAGTTCCTGTTCGGCTTCACGCTGATCACGGGGCTGGTGGTGCTCTTTGCGGCGGTCAGCGCCACGCGCGAGGAGCGGGCACGCGAGTTCGCGCTCATGCGCGCCCTGGGCGCCAGCCGTCAACTCCTGGCGCAGGTGCAGCGCGCCGAGCTGCTGGGCGTGGGCGCGCTGGCCGGGCTGCTGGCCACGCTGGCGGCGCTGGCGATCGGCTGGGCGCTGGCGCGCTACGCCTTCGATTTCAGCTGGAACCCCAGACCCTGGGTGCCGCTGGCCGGCTCCGCCAGCGGCGCGCTGCTCGCGTTGGCCGCAGGCTGGTGGAGCCTGCGCGAGGTGCTGCGTCGCCCGGTCCTGCAGACGCTGCGGCGTGTGGGCGCGATGTAGCGCCACCCCGCCGGGCAGGATGCGCTCTATGCAGCCAGGCGGCCCGCGATCTGCGCCACGTGCCGGCCCTGCCAGCGTGCGCCGTCCAGTTCGTTGGCCGAAGGCTGGCGCGAGCCATCGGGGGCGGCGATCGTCGTGGCGCCGTAGGGGCTGCCGCCGCTCATCTCGTCGACCCGGCTCTGCCCGGGCCAGGCATAGGGCAGGCCCACGATCACCATGCCGTGGTGCAGCAGCACGGTGTGCGTGGCCAGGATGGTGCTCTCCTGCCCGCCGTGCTGGGTGGCCGTGCTGACGAATACCGAGCCGACCTTGCCGACCAGCTTGCCCTGCGCCCACAGCGCACCGGACTGGTCGAGGAAATTCTTCATCTGCGCGGGCATGTTGCCAAAGCGGGTGGGCATGCCCAGGATGATCGCGTCATAGTCGGCCAGCTCCGCCACCTCGGCCACCGGCGCGTCCTGGTCGAGCTTGAAGTGCGAGGCCCGGGCAACCGATTCGGGCACCAGTTCGGGCACCCGCTTGATGTCGACCTGCGCCCCCTGGCTGCGCGCGCCTTCGGCGACGGCCTGCGCCATCGTTTCGATGTGACCGTAGCTGCTGTAGTAGAGGACGAGGATCTTGGCCATGCGGGTCTCCGTGCGGGTGTGGATGCGATGGCCCGCAGTCTCGGCGAGGA
>JADZCL010000093.1 GCA_020851615.1 Rubrivivax sp. | reverse complement strand
GCGCTGTCGTCCATGCGGAGGGTTGAGCCAGGATCGGTCCGAAGGCCGATCTTAGAGTCTGGCGAACCGGATTTGCCCTGAAGATGGCGCGTACGGCTCGGTTGGCCGCTCTGGTGCGGTTCATGGTCTCAGGATGTCGGCACGGGGCGACGCCGAATCCGCGCCCAAAAAGCAAAAGCGCGAGCCAGTGGCCCGCGCGCTTGCCGAATGCCCCCTCGGGTGAGAAGGCTTCAGGAATCAGCCTTGGCGACGGCGGCGGCTGACCGCACCCGCACCAACCAGTGCCAGCCCGACCAGCAGCATCGAGGCCGGTTCCGGAACCGCGTAGAAGGCCTGGTTCGCGTCCGCCTGGAACAGGGCTTCCGCGTCGTTCGGGCCATAAGGCGGCAGACCGACGCCGTCAACCGACGTCGGCGGCGTGAAGTCGGTGATCTGGGTCGACGGCCACAGTTGCAGGGTCGACGAGACGTTCGTGCCCGCGATGGCCGGCGCCACATGGGTGAAATCCTGGTAGGTCACGGCGCCCGTGAGCGAGATCATGCCGCTGCCGGTGGCAAGGTTGAAGATCTGCGGCGCCAGCGTCGACCAAGTCCCGCCCAACACCTTGGTCCCGTCGTTGAAGCCCGTCCAGGTGCCGCCGCCCAGATTGGCGCTGCCCGTCGTATCGTAGTAGATGTCCCAGGCACCCGCGCCGATCACGTACTGCGCGCCGAAGCCCGGGATGTAGTTCAGCAGCGTCGCCGTCAGCGTCGCCTTGATCGTGTACTCGTAGGTCTTGCTGGCGTTCAGCGCACCGTTGGGGTCCGAATCCAGGCCTGGAGCTGCCATCGAGGCGCCACCGGGCTTGGTCAGGTTGCCTGCCCAGGCGACGTAGTTGATCGTGAAGCTGCAAGCCCCGCTGCAGCTGCCACCGGCCCCGACATTGCTTTCTGCAGTGCCCAGACCGGTCGTCCAGGCTGAGCCGCCCGAGGCCCAGTCAAAGCCGCTGAAAGGCGTCAGCGCCCCGTCGGCGTTGGTGATCGTGAACGCCGCCGAGGCCGGCAGGCTGACGACAGCAGCGGCAGACACAGCGAGCGCGGCTGCGATCTTCGAAAGTTGCATGATTTGCTCCTTGGTTGATGAGCATGCTGGCCACGCTCTCGCAAGATGAGTTGCAACCCGTGTGCCAGACAGCGTAGTGCATTGATTCATATGGATTTTTATGCCTGCCTGGAACCTTGCGGCGCCCGATGTGTAAAGCACGCCGACACCTCGTCTCTCACTTCCGGTCCAGCCGGGTCCGCAGTTCAGCCACAGCGGCCTGGCCGGGATAGTCCTTGCCCAACGCGGCGAGCGCGTCGAGTTCGACACGCGCAGCCGGCTTGTCGCCGGCCAGCTCCAGCAACTGCGCGAGGTGCAGGCGGTAGTCGGGTGCCTGACGCGAGATGGCCAGTGCCTGGCGCTGCAGGTCGAGTGCACGCGGCATCTGCCCGTTCGCGGCCAGCACCTTGGCCACGGTGTCGAGTACCGCCGCGCTGCGGGGCGCCAGCGCCAGGGCGCGCTCTGCCGCAGGCAGCGCATCGGTGGCGCCGCGCTCGGCCCGCACCCAGGCCAGGTTGTTCCAGGCGGTCGCCGAATCCGGCCGGATTGCCACCGCAGCCTCAAGCAGCCGCTGGGCGTCCGCCAGCCGCCCGCTGCGGATGTCGGTGACGGCGACGTATTCGGCGAAGTGCGCGTCATCGGGCTTGGCGCGCCTGTGCTCGGCGACGAAGGCCCGTGCGGCTGCCTCCTGCCCCGAGGTCCGCAAGGCCTCGAAGACGCGAATCGCCGCTCGGCTTTGCGGGTCGGCCTTGCCCAGGCCGGTGCGGAAGGCCGCCAGCGCTGCCGGCCACTCACGGCGTTCGGCGAACAGATCGCCTTCGAGCACGTAGCCGTGGGCGCTGCCAGGGCGTGCCCGCTGGATGTCCTTGGCCAGCGCGAGCGCCGGCGCGATGTCCCGGCTCTTGCGCCCAAGAGCCAGTACGCGCTCGTACACCTCGGTGGCCTCAGGGGCTACCTCGGCGGCCCGCTTGAGGCTGCGCGCCGCCGCGGCCAGATCGCGCTTGCGGGCATAGACATCGGCCAGCCTGACCAGGGGCAGCGGGTTGTTCGGCTGCAGGCCGACGATGCGCCCGAACGTCGTGATGGCCTGCTGGACATCGCCCGAATCGGCCTGGGCGCGACCCAGCGCATCGAGCACGTCGGGCTGGTCCCGGAACGTTGCCTCGGCCTGCTGCGCCACGGTCAGCGCAGCCTGCGCGTCACGCCGCAACAGCAGGTGCGTGACCAGCGCCACGCGCAGCGCCGCGTCGTTGGGAAGCGCCGCAACGCCCTCGCTCAGGACGCGCTTGACTTCGGCGGGATCACCGCCCTGCTTGGTCAGGAAGTCGGCCAGCGTCAAGCGCGCCGCGGCGCTGGCCGGGTGCGCCGCCACGAGCGCCCGCAGGCGCTCGCGTGCCTTGTCGAACTGGCCGTCGTCGGCATCCAGCCGCGCCAGTGAGACCGCCGCGCCGTAGTGCAACGGTTGCGCCTTCAGGATGCCCTCGTACACGCCGCGTGCGCCGGCCCCATCGCCCTGCGCGGCCAGGATCAGGCCGCGGTGGTACTGGACATCGACCTTGCCCGGTGCCTTCTTGTCGAGTCGGTCCAGCGCGGCCAGCGCCGCAGCGTACTCGTGCCGACGCATGTGCGCACCGATGAGCGCCTTGTCGGCCACGTCGCCCCGATCGCTGGCGGCAATGCGCTCGAGGGCGGCCACGGCCTCGCCCG
>JADZCL010000092.1 GCA_020851615.1 Rubrivivax sp. | reverse complement strand
GTACATGGGCGGCAGCGTCGACGAGGCGTCCAGCTTCTCCTGCTTCTACTGAACCGACCACGGAGGTCCGCCATGGCGCTGCACAAGCCCTATCTCGACGTCCCCGGCACGACGATCTTCGACGCCGACCAAAGCCGCAAGGGCTACTGGCTGAACCAGTTCTGCATGAGCCTGATGAAGGCCGACAACCGCACCCGCTTCAAGGCCGACGAGGACGCCTACCTGGCCGAGTGGCCGATGAGCGACGAGCAGCGCGCCGCGGTGCGCGCGCGCGACCTGAACTGGATGATGCGCACCGGCGGCAACATCTACTTCCTGTCCAAGCTCGGCGCCACCGACGGCCTGTCCTTCCAGCAGATGGCCGGCAGCATGACCGGCAAGACCGAGGCCGAATACCGCGCCATGATGATCGCCGGCGGACGCAGCCCCGAAGGCAACCGCATCGTCGGCGAACAAGGCGATGCGCAGGGCGCGGCGTCGCAGTCGGCGGCTTGGCAGGCCTGGCAGGCGCAGCATCGCGAGCCTGCGCTGGCGGCGCAGGTGCAGGCCGCGCATGCAGCCCAGGGGGCGGCCGGGCAGGCACGCGTCACAGCCTCGGTCTACAGCTCGCACGTGCCGGCGATCGGCGCCGCGGTCGACCACGGGCGCACCGGCGAGCCCTACTGGGCGCCGATGTTCAAGGGCTTCGAGCGCTCCAAGCAGTGGATGCGCGAGAACACCCCGGACGTGATCTTCCTCGTCTACAACGACCACGCGACCAACTTCGACCTTGGCATCATCCCCACCTTCGCGATCGGTACCGCAGCCGAGTTCGAGCCTGCCGACGAGGGCTACGGCCCGCGCCCTGTGCCCCGGGTGATGGGACATCCGCAGCTCGCCTCGCACATCGCACAGTCGGTGATCCAGCAGGACTTCGACCTCACCATCGTCAACGAGCTGCGCGTCGACCACGGCCTCACGGTGCCGCTGAACCTGATGTTCGGCAGCCCCGCGGCCTGGCCGTGCAAGGTGATCCCGTTTGCCGTCAACGTGGTGCAGTACCCGGTGCCGTCGGGGCGGCGCTGCTTCGCGCTCGGGCAGGCGATCCGGCGCGCCATCGAGAGCTACGACGAGCCCTTGAAGGTCCAGGTCTGGGGCACCGGCGGCATGAGCCACCAGCTGCAGGGGCCGCGCGCGGGCCTCATCAACGCGGCGTGGGACAACCGCTTCCTGGATCGCCTGATCGCCGACCCGGCGGAGCTGGCGCAGATGCCGCACATCGACTACGTGCGCGAGGCCGGCAGCGAGGGCATCGAGCTCGTGATGTGGCTGATCGCGCGCGGCGCGATGGCCGATGTGGCCGGCGGCGCCAAGCCCACGGTGGCGCACCGCTTCTTCCATGTGCCGGCGTCCAACACCGCGGTCGGCCACCTGATCCTGGAGAACCACGCATGAGCATCCACGTCGCCCTTGCCGGCGCCGGCGCATTTGGCCAGAAGCACCTGGACGCGATCCGGCTGATCCCTGACGTGAAGGTGATCTCGGTCGTCGGCCGCGAGCTGGACAAGACGCAGGAGGTCGCCCACAAGTACGGCATCGCGCATGCGACCACTGATCTCGCAGAGAGCCTGGCCATCGCCGAACTCGATGCGGTGATCCTGGCCACGCCCACGCAGTTGCACGCCCAGCAGACGCTGCAATGCCTGGCAGCCGGCAAGCACGTGCAGGTGGAGATCCCGCTGTGCGACGTGCTCAAGGACGGCCAGGCCGTCGTGCAGCGCGCCCGCGAGAGCGGCAAGGTCGCGATGTGCGGCCACACCCGGCGCTTCAACCCGAGCCACCAGTGGGTGCACCGGCGCATCGCGCAGGGCGGGCTGAACATCCAGCAGATGGATGTGCAGACCTACTTCTTCCGCCGCACGAACATGAACGCGCTGGGCCAGCCGCGCAGCTGGACCGACCATCTGCTGTGGCACCACGCCGCGCACACCGTCGACCTCTTCGCGTACCAGGCACGCAGCCCGATCGTGCAGGCTCACGCAATCCAGGGGCCCATCCACCCGACGCTTGGCATCGCCATGGACATGAGCATCCAGCTGAAGGCCGCCAACGGCGCCATCTGCACGCTCTCGCTGTCCTTCAACAACGAGGGCCCCATCGGCACCTTCTTCCGCTACATCGGCGACACCGGCACCTACCTCGCGCGCTACGACGATCTCTTCACCGGCAAAGAGGAGCAGATCGACGTCTCACAGGTCGACGTATCGATGAACGGCATCGAGCTGCAGGACCGCGAATTCTTCGCCGCCATCCGCGAAGGCCGCGAGCCCAACGCCAGCGTGGCGCAGGTCCTGCCCTGCTACGAGCTGTTGCACGCGCTCGAGCAGCAGCTCGCATGAGTCAAGCGCGCAGTCGGCAATGAAGCCACGCCTGCTGGCCGGGCGGCCGGTCAAGCCCATCGGCCTGGGGTGCATGAACCTCAGCCACGCCTACGGGGCGCCGCCCTCGGTGGCGCAGGGCCAGGCGCTGCTGCACCGCGCCCTGGAGCTCGGCGTCGACTGCTTCGATACGGCCGCGCTCTACGGCGGTGGCGCCAACGAGGAGCTGGTCGGCCGCATCGTCGCGCCGGTGCGCGAGCACATCACGCTGTGCAGCAAGGGCGGCCTCGTGCTGCAAGCGCAGGCCGACGGCACGAAGAAGCGCGTGATCGACGGCCGCCCGCAGGCGCTGCGCGCGCACGTCGAGGGGAGCCTTGGGCGTTTGCGCACCGAGCGCATCGACCTCTACTTTCTGCACCGCCTGGACCCCGCCGTGCCGGTGGAGGAGTCTGTCGGCGAGCTCGGCCGCCTGGTCGCCGCCGGCAAGCTCGGTGCGATCGGCCTGTCCGAAGTGAGCGCACCCACCCTGCGCCGCGCGCATGCGGTGCATCCGATCGCCGCGCTGCAGACCGAGTATTCGCTGTGGACGCGCAACGCCGAGATCGCCGTGCTGGCCGCCTGCCGCGAGCTCGGCGTGGCCTTCGTCGCCTTCAGCCCGCTGGCGCGCGCCTTCCTGACCAACACGCTGCACGACGTGGCCACGCTGCATGCAGGCGACATCCGTCGCAACATGCCGCGCTTTGCGCCGGCCGCCTACGCCGCCAACCTCGCGCTGCTGCCGCCCTTCGTCGCGCTGGCCGAGGAGATCGGCTGCACGCCGGCACAGCTGGCCCTGGCGTGGGTGCTGGCACAGGGCGAGCACGTGATCGCGATCCCCGGCACGACCGATCCGGCGCACCTGCAAGAAAACATGGGCGCCCTCGAGGTGCGGCTGGACGCCCACCCGCTGCGCCGCCTGGACGCCCTGATCAACGCGAGCCGCGTCGTCGGCGCCCGCTACAACCCCGCCGCGCAGGCCGACGTCGGTACCGAGCGCTTCACCGACGCGGATTGAAGAGGCTGCAGGACCGGTGGCGCCGTGCGCAGCGACTCGGCGGCACGGCGCGCATCCTCACGCCTGGCCCGTGGCCACCGGCGCACCCGGCCAGGTGCTCCACTCGCTCCAGCTGCCGGGATAGAGCTGTGC
>JADZCL010000091.1 GCA_020851615.1 Rubrivivax sp. | reverse complement strand
GTCAGGCCCATCGTCGTCTTGCCCGACCCCGATTCGCCGACCACGCCCAGGGTGTGCCCGCGGCGCAGGCTGAAGCTCACGTCCTGCACGGCCTTGAACTCGCGGCGGCCGAACAGCCCCTGGCGCAGCCAGAAGCTCTTGGCAAGGGCCTTCACTTCCAGCACCACCGGGGCGCTGCCATCCTTGGCAACGGGCGCGGGCGCGGGCGTGGCGCCGCGCTCCGCGTCGCCCGCGCGGCCCATGTGCTCGTCGATCACCATCAGCCGGCGCGGATTGGCATCCAGGCGCGGCCGGCAGGCCAGCAGCGCCTTCGTGTAGGCGTCCTGCGGCTGGGTGAAGATCTGCGCCACCGCTCCGGCCTCGCGCACCTGCCCGTGGCGCAGGACCACCACCTGGTCGGCGATCTCGCCCACCAGCGCGAGGTCGTGGCTGATGAAGAGCACGCTCATGCGGTGCTGGCTGCGCAGGCGCGCCAGCAGCTCGATGATCTGGCGCTGGATGGTGACGTCCAGCGCCGTCGTCGGCTCGTCGGCGATCAGCAGGCGGGGTTCGCAGGCCAGCGCCATGGCGATCATCACGCGCTGCTGCTGGCCGCCGGAGAGCTCGTGCGGGTAGCTGGCCAGGCGGCGTGCCGGGTCGGGGATGCCGACCTCGGCCAGCAGCTCCTCGCCCCGCCGCCGTGCCTGCGCGCGCGACAGGCCCAGGTGCTTGCGCAGTGGCTCGGCGAGCTGGCGCCCGATGGGCAGGACCGGGTTGAGCGAGCTCATCGGGTCCTGGAAGACGCAGGCGATGGCGCGCCCGCGCAGCGCCTGCAGCGTGTGCAGCGGGGCCTGCAGCAGGTCCTGCCCCTGCCAGAGGATGCGGCCGCGCCGCTGGGCGTTCTCGGGCAGCAGGTTCAGCACCGACATCGCCGTCACGCTCTTGCCCGACCCCGATTCACCCACCAGCGCCACGGTGGTGTTCTCCGGCACGTCCAGGCTCACGCCGTGGCCGTCTCGGCCGACCGCGGGCGCGAGCACGCCGCGGCCCATGCGGAAGCTGACCTGCAGGTCCTGGATGGAGAGCAGCGCCGGGTTCATTCCAGGCCCCTGAGCTTGGGGTCCAGCGCATCGCGCAGCGCATCGGTGGCCAGCGAGAAGGCGGTGACGAAGACGGCCATGAACAGCGTTGCGGCGGCCAGCTGCCACCAGTAGCCCAGGATCAGCTCGCTCTGCGATTCGGCCAGCATCGTGCCCCACGAGACCTGGTCCACGCGCACGCCCAGGCCCAGGTAGGAGAGGATGACCTCGGCCTTGATGAAGCCCACCGCCAGCAGGCTCATGCGCACCAGCACGACGTGGCTGACGTTGGGCAGGATGTGCTGGAACATGCGGCTGGCCGCGCTGGCGCCGATGGCCTCGGCGCTGCGCACGTATTCGCGGCTGGCGTGCTTCATGAACTCGGCGCGCACCTGGCGGTACATGCCGGTCCAGCCGGTCAGGGCGAGGATCACCACGACGCTTTGCACGCCGCGCCCGACCACCGCGGCGAAGGCGAAGATGAGCAGGATGTTGGGGATGCTCTCGAAGACGTTGTAGACCCATTCGAGCAGGTCGCCGACGCGGCGGCCGAAGAAGCCCGCCAGGGCGCCCAGCAGGGTGCCGATGAGGGTTGCGCACAGCGCCGCGGCCACGCCGACGAAGACCGAGATCTCGCTGCCCTTGATCGCCTTGGCGAGCACATCGCGGCCCAGGCGGTCGCCGCCCAGGGGCAGCGTCTGCGCCCGGGGTTGCTCCTGGGTCTGGTATTGCCGGGCGCGCTCGGCCCACTCGCGGTAGCGCGGCGCCAGGGGGTCGATGTCGCTGAGGTCGACGCGGGGGCCGCTGGGGGACTCGATGGCGCCGCTGGACGTGGGCGCGCGCGCGCCCAGCAGCGTCGGGGGGGCATTGGGCACGCCGACTTCGACCTGCCAGTCGCGCGCCACCAGCCCGGCGGCGGCAGCTGCAATCAGCAGCAGGAAGGCGGCGACGACGACGAGCGCGACGAGCCCGACGCGGTCGGCGCGAAAGCGCCGCCAGGCCAGGCGCCAGACGCCTTCGGAGCGTTGCAGCGGGGCGTCGGGCGCCGACGCGGCGGGCAGGACGGCACTCATTTGAGGACCACGCGCGGGTCGGCGAGCTTGAAGGCGATGTCGGTGGCCAGGTTGATCACCATCGTCAGCATCGCCAGGTAGACCGTCACCGCCTGGATGACGGGGAAGTCACTGCGGTTGACGGCCAGCAGCACCTCGCGCCCCAGGCCGGGGATGGAGAAGAAGACCTCGATCAGGAAGCTGCCCACGAAGATGCCCGGCAGCTGCAGGCCGATGTTGGCCAGGATGGGGATGAGTGCGTTGCGCAGCACGTGGCGGAACAGCACCACGCCTTCGGTCATGCCCTTGGCGCGTGCGGTGCGCACGTAGTCCTGGCCCAGTTCGTCGAGGAAGAAGCTGCGGTAGAGCCGCGTCTGCGGGGCCACACCCACCAGCACCGCCAGCAGCACCGGCAGCGGCGTGTAGACCAGGAGGTTGTTGAGGGTGTGCTCGCTCCAGCCCTGCACCGGGAACCAGCCGAGCTGGAACGCGAACAGGTATTGGCCGACGATGATGTAGACGAGGAAGCTGATCGACAGCGCGACGGTCGTGATCACCATCACCGTGCGGTCGGCCAGGCTGCCGCGCCGGTAGGCCACCCACATCGCAAACGGCAGCGCCAGCAGCGTATCCAGAAGCAGGATGGGCAGCATCACCGTCAGCGTGGCCGGCAGCCGCGTGGCGAAGAGGTGGCTCACCGCCTCGTTCGTGGCCCAGCTCTTGCCCCAGTCGAAGCTGACGATCTGCTTGACGAAGATCCACAACTGCACCCACACCGGCTCGTTCAGCCCCAGTTGCTGGCGGATGGTGTCGACCTGCTCGGCGCTGGCATTGAGTCCGCCCAGCACCTCGGCCGGGTCGCCGCCGAAGGACTTGAAGAGGAAGAACACCAGCAGCACGACCCCGGCCAGCGTGGGGATCATCTGCCACAGGCGCCGGATCAGGTATGCGGCCATGGGGGGCGAAGGGCTCCAGGCGCCCGGCGGGCGGATTTCGGGATGCGCGAGTGTAGGGGGGCGTTTGCGCCGCGCTGAGCGGGCTTTCCCGTGCGACGACGGGCCATGCGCAGGCCGGCGCGCGCGCCTAGACTCGGCGCCTGCCCTCAGCTGACTGCGTGCACGACCATGCGACCTTCCCGCCCGTCCGAGCCCCGTCGGCGCGCCGTGCTCGGCGCGGCCGCTGCCCTGTGTGCAACGCCCCCGCTGCGCGCGGCGCAGGCGGCGCCCGGCGAGGGCCGGGCCAGCGGCCCCAAGGTCCTGCGCTATGCCTTCCAGATCGCCGAGACCAGCTTCGATCCGGCCTACGTCACCGACTTCTACTCGCGCACGCTGCTGGACGGCATCTTCGAGGCGCCGCTCGAGTTCGAGTTCCTCGCCCAGCCGGTGCGCGTGCGCCCCAATACCGCCGCGGCGCTGCCCGAGATCGAAGACGACTTCCGCAGCTTCACGCTGCGCATCAAGCCGGGCATCTTCTTCGCCGACGACCCCGCCTTCAAGGGCCGCCCGCGCGAGCTCACCGCGCACGACTACGTCTACAGCATCAAGCGCCACTACGACCCGCGCTGGAAGAGCGGCAACCTCTACGTGCTGGAGAACGACAAGATCCTGGGCCTGTCCGAACTGCGCCGCGAGTGCATCGAGCG
>JADZCL010000090.1 GCA_020851615.1 Rubrivivax sp. | reverse complement strand
AAGCGGGCGCTGGTCGGCACTCACCGGCCTGGCGCTGGCCCTGGGGGGCGGGTCGGTGGGGCGCATTGCGCAGGGGCAGCACTTCGCCGTGCTGTGCAGCGAGGACATGCCGCGCGTGGACGCCGCGACCTGGCCCACGGGCGTATTTGCCGCGCTTGCCGAGCGCTACCGGCGGGTCTGCGCCGACTGGCCGCGTGCGGATGTGCCGGCCGCGTTCTACCGCGTCGGCCCAGCCCCAGTGCCGGTGCTGCTGCTGTCGGGTGCGCTCGATCCGGTGACGCCGCCCCGGCATGCCCAGCGCGTGGCCGCTGCGCTGGGCACGCTGGCGCGCCACGTCGTCATCCCCGCGGCTGGCCACGGCCAGCTCGGGCTGCCCTGCGTGAGTGAACAGGTCTTTCGCTTCGTCGATGCCCAGGACGAGGCGGATGCCCTGGCGGCTGCCGAGGCCTGCCGCATGCCGCATCCGCGGCCGCCGGTATTCGTGCCGCCGGGTGCAGCCTCGGGGGTGCGGCCTTGATCGAGGTGCAAGGCCTGCGGCGGCGCTTCGTGCAGGGGCGCGGTCGCCGTGCCCAGGTGGTGCAGGCGGTGGACGGGGTCGATTTCCGTGCCGCCGACGCCTGCATCACCGGGCTGCTGGGAAGCAACGGGGCTGGCAAGACGACGACGCTGCGCATGGTGGCCGCGTTGATCGCGCCCGATGGGGGCCGCATCGCAGTGGACGGAATCGACGTTGCGCAGGCGCCGCGGGCGGCGCTGGCGCGGCTGGGAGTGCTGAGCGATGCGCGCGGGCTCTATCCGCGCCTGACGGCACGCGAGAACATCGTCTACTACGCGCGGCTGCACGGCCTGTCGGACGCCGCGGCGCAGGTGCGGGTGCAGGAGCTCGCGCGGGCGCTGGAGCTGCAGCCTCTGCTCGAGCGGCGCACCGAGGGCTTCAGCCAGGGCGAGCGCATGAAGACGGCGCTGGCGCGTGCGCTCGTGCACGACCCGCCCAATATCATCCTCGACGAGCCGACCAACGGACTGGACGTCCTGGCCACACGCGCGCTGCGCCGCGCCTTGCAGCGGCTGCGCGACGAGCAGGGCAAGTGCATCATCGTCTCGACCCACGTGATGCAGGAAGTGCAGCGCCTGTGCGACCACGTTGTCGTGATGGCTGCCGGGCGCACGGTGGCGCAGGGCAGCGTTGCCGCGCTGTGTACGCGCGCAGGAACCAGCGATTTCGAGCAGGCCTTCGTGACGCTGGCGTTCGCGCCGGCGGACGCTCGGCCGCCGGGCTGAGGGCTGTCGTGGCCATGCGGCAGGCCTGGATCGTCTTCTGCAAGGAGCTGCGCGATGCGCTGCGCGACCGGCGCACGCTCGGCGTGGCCCTGCTGAGCTCGGTGGCGGTGGGGCCGCTGGTGCTGGTCATGCTGTCGGCGCTGGTCGCCGACGTCGAACGCCGGGCCGATGCGCGCGAGCTGCGCGTGGCTGGCATCGAGCATGCGCCCAGCCTGCGCAACTACCTCGAGCGCCAGACCTATGTCGTCCTGAGCCCCCCGGCCGACTGGCAGGCGCGGCTGCTCGATGACAGCCTGGCCGAGCCGGTGGTGGTTGTTGCGCCGTCCTTCGAGACCGAACTCGCGCAAGCCCGTCCGCCGCTGGTGGAGATCGTCACCAACAGCGCCAATCAGCGGGCGCAGGCCGCGGTGGGGCGTGTGAGCGCCTTGCTGGCGGGCTTCAACCAGGAGCAGGCGACGCTGCGGCTGGCGCTGCGCGGGGTGTCGCCGGCCCTGCTGCAAGCGGTGCAGGTGGCGCCCCGTGACGTTGCCGATCCGGCCGCCCGCGGGGCGCACCTGACAGGCATCGTGCCCATCTTCGTGCTGATGGCCGTCCTCTACGGGGCGCTGAACGCTGCGCTGGACAGCACGGCGGGCGAGCGCGAGCGCGGCTCGCTCGAACCGCTCCTGGTGAATCCCGTGGCCCATGGCGCCCTGGCCACTGGCAAATGGGCGGCGGTGGCGGTGGTGGCGATGCTTGTCGCGGTGCTGTCCTGCCTGAGCTTCCTGCCCGGGCAGTGGCTGCTGCGCAGTGAAGCGCTGGCGGCGTTGTTTCGCTATGGACCGCGCGAGGCGGCGCTGTTTGCCGCGCTCCTGCTGCCGCTGGCGGGCACGTTGGCCGCGTTGCTGATGGCGGTGGCGATCCGCAGCCGCAGCGTGAAAGAGGCGCAAGCCAATGCCTCGGGGCTGATGCTGCTGGTCTCGTTGGCACCCCTGGCCACGCTCTTTGGCGCATCGGGGGCGGATGCCTGGCAGCGCCACGTGCCGGCACTGGCCCAGGTCCAGTTGATGATGCGCGTGCTCAAGGGCGAGGCCCTGGGTGCCGGCGACCTGCTGGCGCCGCTGCCGATGAGTGCAGCGCTGGCGGCGCTTGGGGTGCTCTACGTGGCCCGCCAGTTGCGTCGGCGCGCGCTGGCCTGAAGGCGGCGCGACCCGCGGGGCCTTCAATGCCGGGTGGCGAGTGCGCGCCCGACCTCGTCCTGCCAGGGCAGCGCGTGCACGATGCCATTGAGCACGACAGCCGCGGCGTTTGCCGTCAGCACCTCGCCCCCCTCGCCGAGCAGGCGCAGGTTGGTGATCACCGACATCGGGTCGGCCATGGCGACGACGCCGGTGGCGACCTCGATCCAGTCCCAGGCCATGCCGGCCTCGGCGCCGTCGACGGTGCCGGCCCAGATGGTCTGCCCGCAGGCACGGCCATGCAGCGTGCCCGCGGGGGCGTCCACGAGTGTGCTCAAGTGGCGGAATCCGGCGGGTCGGGTGCTGACGGCTTGCCACAATAGCGGCGGCCACGCACGCAGGGACCAAGGCATGATGGCGAGCGCGGCGTACTCGACGGCGGGCGAGAGGGTGTGTTGCATGATGCGATGGTCGATCAAGTGCAGGCACGGCGTAGCTGTAAGCCTTGTCAGGGCTGTAAGACCTGTCAGGGTTGACCGTGATGGCTGCCACGCCGCAGGGCCTGGAAGCGAGGAGTGATGCTGCCGGGCGGATATTCGGCCGTGATGCAGGCGCGCAGCCCCGACGAGTTCCGGGGCGAGGTGGTGCGCTTTGCCCGCGGGCTGGGCTTCGACCTCGTCTCGGCGATGACGGTCGTCGATCACGGGCTGAGCCACAGCGACTTCTTCGTTGTCACCAATGCGCCGCCGGACTACGCGGATGCGGCGGAAGATGCGGTGCTGGCGCGGCGCGACCCCGTCATGCAGCATTGCAAGCGGCAGACGGTGCCCATCGTCTGGACCCGCGACACCTACCTCGACCACGGGGCGGGCGAGCTCTGGGAGCGCATGTCCGGCCACGGTTACCGGACCGGGATTGCGATGGCGCTGCACATGCCCGAAGGGCGGCACTTCCAGCTCGGCGTCGACCGCGACCAGGCGCTGCCCGAGCACCCGGGCGAGCTGCAGCGCATCGTGGCCGACCTGCAGCTGTTCGCGGTGCATGCGCAGGAGGCCGCGCTGCGCTTGTTCCTGCCGGGTGTGCTGCAACAGGAGCGGCCGGCACTGACGCCACGCGAGCTGGAAGCGCTGCGCTGGACGATGGAAGGCAAGACCGCCTGGGAGGTCGGCGCCATCCTCGGCATCAGCGAGCGCACGGCGGTGCTGCACATCAACAACGCGATGCACAAGTTGGGCAGCGTGAACAAGCATCAGGCGGTGCTCAAGGCGCTGCGTCTGGGGCTGATCCATTGATTTCCGCGTGGCGCTTGGCCCGGGCTGCATCGGCCTGCATCGGCCTGGTGGGCCCGCTGGTCAATCTCCACCTGTAAGGCCTGACAGTGGTCGGCCTCGAGTGCGGCTGCTTCAATCGCTGCAGGCGTGCATTTCGGCACGAGTGCAACGAGGAGATCGACGATGTCGCTGCTGCAAAACCTGTTCCGCCGCCTTTCCACCCAGCCTGCCGTGGCTCCGAAGAGCCCGCTGCCGCTGGCGCCCGAGCAGTTGAAGGCCGTCAGCGGCGGCCGCGGCGAGAACGTGGAAGCGTCGCCGTTCCACAGGTGGTGAACGCGCGGGCGTGCGACGGGCTGCGCCCGCGCACGACCGCTACCGGGTCAGGCCAGCACAAGACGCCGGCCCGGGTGTCCCGGTTCTCGATTTGCACGCCCGCACCGGCAGACCTGCGCCCCCGCCTGGGAACGCCGGTTTTCAGAGCGGGCGTGGTTTTTTGTGGGCGTCGCCTTTGCGAGCCCAGGCCCGGCTCGTGACGCGATCGCTGTT
>JADZCL010000089.1 GCA_020851615.1 Rubrivivax sp. | reverse complement strand
CTGATGCGCTTTCTGGCCGCACTGCAGCCGAGCTGGAACATCAGCCTCTTCCACTACCGCAACCAGGGCGCCGACTACGGGCGCATCCTCGTGGGCCTGCAGGTGCCGTCGAAAGACGAGACCGCCTTTGCCGGCTTCCTCCAGGCGCTGGCCTACCCCTACGCCGAGGAAACACACAACCCGGCCTACCGCATCTTCCTGCGCTGACGCCGGCGCTGTCGGCGCAGATCGCACACTGCGTAGACTTGAGCCATGCAGCCCACCCGCTCGCTCGTCTCGCCGACCTCGCATCCGCAGCTCGAGCGTGAGCTGACGGCCATGCTGCGTCGGCGCGCGGCGGCCGGCGGCAGCCTCGGCCAGCTCGAGCCGCTGGCGATGCGGCTGGCCCTGATGCAGCGCACGCTGCGGCCGCAGTTCAGCGACCCGCAGTTGCTCGTCTTCGCGGCCGACCATGGCATCGCCGTCGAAGGACTGGCCGACGCCGCGACACCCACCCATCTGCTCGCGCAACGCCTGCTCGAGGGGCGGCTGCCGCTGGCGGGCTTTGCGCACGCGCTGCAGATCGAGATGACGGTCGTCGACTGCGGGGTGGCGGCCGACGTGCAGGCACACGGACGGCTGCTGACGCGCAAGATCGCCCACGGCACGCGCAACGCGCGGCTGACCGCGGCCATGTCCCCCGAGCAATGCCAGGCGGCCATGCGCGCGGGCATGCAGCTGGGCTACCGGCTGCGCGGCAACTTCGCCATCTTCGCGGGCCTGGGCCAGGGCAGCGACTTCAGCGCCGCGCTCGTGCTGGCCCGCCTGTCGGATTGCCCGCTGCCCGACCTGCTGGCCAGCGGGCCCGAATTGCCGCGCACCGAGCTGGCACGACGCGTGAAGATCGGCCAGGCCGCGCTGGCGCGCCACCGCGACGCCATCGAGCCGCCCGCAGCCCTGGCGGCGCTGGGCGGCTTCGACATGGCGGTGATGGTCGGCGCGATGCTGGTGGCCTCGAGCCGGCGCCACCTGCTGGTCATCGACGGCCTGCCGGCGTGTGCCGCGCTGCTGGTGGCCGCGCGCATCGCGCCTGCAGTCACCGACTACTGCGTGTTCTGCCGCAGCCATTCGCACCACGGGCTGGACCAGGCGCTCAACCTCTTCCGCTCGAGCGCCTTGCTCGAACTCGGCATGCAGAGCATGGACGGCACGGGCGCTGCGCTGGCATGGCCGATGATCCGCTGCGCCGCCGCGCTGCTGGGGGAGGTCGTCGACGACGAGGAAGGGCTGGACGACGCGAGCTTCGAGAGCGTCCGCGGCGAACTCGACGACCCGCTGGCGGGTCTGGGCGGGCCGGCCTTGTATTGACCCGCATCCGCAGCGGCTGCACGCGCCGCCCCGTGCCGCCCGGTGCCGCTCAGCGCTGCTGCGGACGGCCGTAGCGCGGCGCGGTCTCGACTTCCGCTGCAGCCGGTTCCGCTGCAGCGGGCGGCGCGGGCAGAGCCTGCGGCAGCGCCACGGCCGGCGCCCGGGGCGCGGGCTGCGGCACCCCCGGCGGCGGCAGGGCCGCAGGCACGCCGGTCGTCGGCGGCGGCATTGGAGGCAGTTCGAGCGTGAACGCAGCCGCGCCGTGGCGCGGACCGATCTCCACCGCCCGGGCATGCACCGCCTGCACCACCTGCTCGCCCTCGACGACGGCACCCACACGCAGCGCACGGGCGGGCTTGCCGTCGACCGCAATCAGCGCCACCCCTTGCGCCGGCGCCACCTGCGCACGCGCTGCCACGACGCCCAGCAAGCGAAACCGGTCGCTCGGCGGAGGTGGCGCCTGCTCCACGGCCAGCGGCGCCGGCGCGGCGCCGAGCACGCGCGTCCAATCACCCGCAGCCAGCGGCGCGGCCCGCGCCAGGCCCGTCTGCGCCGGCAGGGCCAACGGCAACGCCGACAGCTTCAGGCCCCAGCCGACCACGCCTGCGGCCACCACTGCCCACACGATAAAGGCCAGCACGCGCGCCACCATGCCACGATTATGATTCGCCGCACCTGCCCACCCGCCCGGCGGCCTGCGGGCCCGCCCACAGCGCCTTGCGGCGCGCGACTGCGATTCCATGCCCGAGAGACTGCGCTCCCCCGCCACTGCCGCGCAAGGCTTCACGCTGATCGAGCTGATGGTCGTGCTGGTGATCCTGGGCGTGCTGGCCGCCCTGATCGTGCCCAACGTGCTCGACCGCACCGATGACGCCCGCGCCACCGCCGCCCGTGCGGACGTGAACAACCTGGTGCAGGCGCTCAAGCTCTACCGGCTCGACAACCAGCGCTACCCCAGCGCCGAGCAGGGCCTGGAGGCGCTGGTGCGCAAGCCGACCGCGGGGCCGCTGCCGCCGAACTGGCGGCCCTATCTCGACAAGCTGCCCTCCGACCCCTGGGGCCGGCCGTATCAATACGTCAACCCTGGCATCAAGGGCGAAATCGACGTCTTCAGCCTGGGCTCCGATGGGCAGGCCGGTGGCGAGGGCAAGGATGCAGACATCGGCTCCTGGCAGTAGGAGCCCTCGCGCGCGCGCGGCCACGCCCACGCAAAGCGGCTTCACGCTGATCGAGTTGATGGTGGTCGTGATGCTGGTGGCCCTGGTCAGCGCAGGCGTCGGCCTGGCGCTGCGCGATGGCACGCAGGACCGCCTCGAGCGCGAGGCGCTGCGCCTGGCCACCTTGCTCGAAATGGCGCGTGCCGAAGCCCGTGCGGCCGCGATCCCGGTGGTCTGGCAAGCCGCGCCCGCAGCGGGTGACCCCACGGCTGCGGCCTTCCGTTTCATCGGGCTGCCGGCGACGCGCACGCTGCCGACCCACTGGCTCGATGGCGAGGTCACGGCGCAGGTCGATGGCGGGCGGGGCGCCCTGACGCTGGGCCCCGAGCCGCTGATCGGCGCGCAGGGCGTGATGCTGCAACTGGGCGCGCACCGCGTCCACGTCGGCACCGACGGCCTGCAGCCCTTTGCCGTGCAGGGCGCGGGCAGCAGCCCGTGAGCAGCACCGCCGCCGCCATGCGCCATGCGCGCGGCTTCACGCTGGTCGAGGTGCTGGTGGCGCTGGCCATCGTCGCCATCGCACTGGCGGCGGGCGCGCGCGCCGCGGGCACGCTGACCGACAACGCGGCCCGGCTGCAGGCCATCACGGCGGCGCAGTGGTGTGCCGACAACCAGCTCGTCGACCTGCGCCTGGCGCGCCTGCTGCCCGGCGTGGGGGACGCCGACTTCCGCTGTGAGCAACTGGGGCGCAGCTACGGCGGCACCCTGTCCACGCGCCCCACACCCAACCCCAACATGCGCCGCATCGACGCCATCGTGCGCGACGAGGACGGCCGCCCGCTGCTCACGCTCTCGACGGTGATGTCGCGCTACTGATGGCCCGCGCCCGCTCTTGCCGCAGGCGCGGCTTCACGCTCGTCGAGGTGCTGGTCGCGTTGTTCGTGCTGGCGCTGATGGCGGCGCTGGCCTGGCGCGGCATCGATGCCGTCCTGTCCAGCCGCGACGCCGGGCGCGCAAGCATCGACCGCAGCATGCGCCTGGCCACAATCCTGGCGCAGTGGGAGACCGATCTGCAGGCCCTGCACGGCGACGCCGGCGTGCCCGCCCTCACCTTCGACGGCCGCAGCCTGCGTCTGGTGCGGCGCACCGATGAGGGGCTGCAGGTGGTGGCCTGGACGGTCGACGGTGGCCGCTGGCTGCGCTGGACCGCGCGCGCGGCCACGCAGGCCGGTGAGCTGCAGCAGGCCTGGCTGCGCAGCCAGCAGTTGCAGGCCGAAGAGGCCGGCCAGCTGCCGCTGCTGGAGGGCGTCTCGGGCTGGCAGCTCTATTTCTTCCGCGGCAATGCGTGGAGCAACGCCCAGTCCAGTGGTGACCTCGCCGGCAGCGCAGGCGATGCCACGGGCACGCCGGGCAGTCGCGGTGCACCCACGCGCGAACTGCTGCCCAGCGGAGTGCGCCTGGTGCTGCAACTCGACGGCACGAGCCTGACGCGCGACGTGCTCGTCGCGCCCGACCTGTGATGCGCCCCCCTCCCCCAGGCCGTGCGCAGCGCGGCGCCGCGTTGCTGGTGGCCATGCTGATCCTGACGCTGGTGGCCACCGTCGCCGCAGCGATGGTGCTGCACCAGCAGCGCGCGATCGCCGTCGAGGCCGCCGAGCGGGCGCGAACGCAGGCTGCGTGGCTGCTCAGGGGCGCGCAGGATTGGGCGCGCCTGCTGCTGCGGGCCGACACCGAGCGCGCCTTTCCGCCCCACGCCGGCTGGGCACGCAAGCTGGAGGAGTCGCGGCTGTCGCAGTTCCTGGGCGCGGACGGCCAGGCCGGCGACGAGGCGGGGCTGGACGTCTTCCTCTCCGGCGAGATCGACGACGCGCAGGGCCGCTACAACCTGCGCCGGCTCGTCACCGATGACGGCAAACCGGCGGCCGCCGAGATCGCCGCGCTGCGCCGCCTGTGCGAGGCCGCGGGCGCAGACGCCGGCCTCGCCGACCGCATTGGCACGGGTCTGGCGCAGGCCTGGGGGAGCCGGTCCGAAGCCGCGCCGGTGGCACTCACCCGTCCGGAGCAGCTGGCGTGGCTGGGCATTGCAGCCCCCACGCTGGCGCTCATCGCCCCCTACGTGACCATCCTGCCCACGCGCACGGCGCTGAACGCCAATACCGCACAGGCGCCCGCGCTGCTGGCCGCTGTCGACGGCCTGGCGCTGGCCGATGCACAGCGCATCGTGCAGACGCTGCAGCGCGAGCCGGCCGGCTCGGCCACGGCGCTGCAGGCCTTGCTGCCGCCGCCGCTGACGCTGGATGCCGACCGCGTGGGCGTGCAATCACGCCATTTCGAGGTCCTGGGTCGGCTGCGCTTCGAGGAGCACGTGCTCGAAGAACGCTGGCTGTTCGAGCGCCGCGGCAGTGGCGGCGGGGCGCAGGTCGTGCTGCTGCGCAGCGCGCGCCGCAGCCGCGACGCCGCCGCGCCGCCAGGGGCCGCGCTGCCGCGACAATAGCCCGCGCGTGCGCCCTGCGCTGCGACCCGCTCCCCACTGCGCCACCGCCCTCCGCCGATGTCCGTGCTCGTGATCCTGCTGCCGCCGCGCCCGCGCACCGGGGCCATCCAGGCGCCCGAGCGCTACGCCTACGTGCGCTGCAGCGCCACCGGGGTCTGCATCGACGAGGGACAGGCGACGCCGGCGCAACTGCCGCGCACACGCGAAGCCTGCCTGGTGCTGGCCGACACCGACCTCAGCTGGCAGCGCACGACGATCCCGAAGGCTCCGCGTGCGCGGCGCCGCGCGGCCCTGGGCGCGGTGCTCGAGGACGCGTTGCTCGAGGACGACGCAGACCTCCACCTGGCGCGCGAACCGGGTGCCGTCGAGGGCCACAGCGCCTGGGTCGCGGTGCTGCGACGCGACTGGCTGGCTGCCGTGCTTGAAGACCTCGACGCGGCAGGCGTGCCGCTCACGCGTGTCCTGCCTTCGAGCTGGCCGGGGACACCGGCGCGGCTGCACGTGCTGCCCAACGCGGTCGATGGGCTGGCGCCGCTGCTGGTGCACAGCAGTGAAGAGGGCGTGAGCTGCCTGCGCATGGCCGGGTCGCTGGCACGCCAGCGCCTGCCTGCAGCCGGCATGCAGGCGCTGCGCTGCAGCGCGCACCCGGCCGTCGCGGTCGAGGCCGAACGCTGGCTCGAGGGCCGCGTGGAGGTGCTGAACGACACGGCGCGTGCGCTGCAGGCGCTGGACTCGCCCTGGAACCTGCGCCAGTTCGACCTTGCGCCGCGCCACCGCGGGCTGCAAGGCCTGGCCCAGCGCCTGCGCAGCCTGCGCGCCCCGCAGTGGCGTGCGCTGCGCTGGGGCCTGGCGGCCGCGTTGCTGGTGCAGGTGGCCGGGCTCAACGCCTTCGCGTGGAAGCTCGAAGAGCAGCTGCGCGACACGCGCCAGGCGCAGGTCGATCTGCTCAAACGGACGCACCCGCAGGTGCGCTCGGTGATGGATGCACCCCTGCAGATGCAGAGCGAGACCGAGCGCCTGCAGAGCGCCGCCGGCCAGGCCGGCCCAGGCGATCTCGAGCCGCTGCTGGGCGCGGTCGCCGCGGCCTGGCCCACCGGCATCCCCCCCGTGCAGTCGTTGCGATACGAGCGTGGCCGCCTGACGCTGGCCGCACCCGCGCTGAGCGGGCCACAGCAGACCGAGTTCGCGGCCCGCCTGCGCAGCGCCGGCTACGAGAGCCGCTCACAGGGCGCACAGATCGTCATCGCAATGGCGGGGGTCCGGTGAGCGCCAGCAGCGGCCTGCGTGCCCAATGGCAGGCCATGGCTGCGGGCTGGCGTGCACGCGACGCGCGCGAGCGCAGCCTGGTGCTGCTGGCCACCTGGGTGCTGGGCCTGTACCTGCTGTGGGCGCTGGCGCTGCAGCCGGCCTGGCACACGCTGCGGACCACCCCGGCGCGGCTCGACGCGCTGCAGGCCCAGCTGCAGCAGATGCAGGCCCAGGCTGCGCAGGTCCAGGCCCTGCGCGCACTCCCGCCGCTGCCTGCACCGCAGGCCCGCGCGGCCCTGCAGGCGGCCACCGCTCGCCTGGGCGCCAAGGCTCGCCTGAGCGAACAGGGTCCGCGCGCCGTGCTCACCCTGGCCGGCGCCAGCACCGTCGAGCTGCAGTCCTGGCTGCAGGAGGTGCGCGCCAGCGCCCGCGCGCAGGCGGTCGAAGTCGATCTGCAACGCCAGCCACAGGGCCTCTCGGGCACCGTGGTGGTGGCGCTGCCCGAAGGGTGAAACGCATGCACGGGCGCCGCGTAGCCACCCGGCGGGCATCCACCGGCGCCTGGGTGGCAGCCGGGCTGCTGGTGGGTGCCGTGCTGGCGCTGCTGGTCACCGCACCCGCGAACTGGGTGGCACAGGCCCTGCAGCGCGCCAGCGGGCAGCACCTGCTGCTGGCCGACGCGCGCGGGACGCTGTGGGCGGGCAGTGCATTCGTCGTGCTCTCGGGCGGGCCGGGCAGCCGTACGGCAAGTGCGCTGCCCGGGCGCCTGCACTGGGTGCTGGGTCTCGCCCCGGGCGACTGGCGGGCCTTGCAACTCGAGTTGCGCCAGGACTGCTGTATCCACGACACGCTGCGCCTGCGCATCGAGCCCGGCCCTGGCCGCCTGCGCATCGGCGTACCAGCTCAGCCCGCCCCGCTGGGCCAGTGGCCGCTGGCCTGGCTGAGCGGCCTGGGCGCGCCGTTCAACACGCTGCGCCTGGACGGGCGCGCACAGCTGTCGGCCACGGGTCTGAGTCTGGAGCGGGTGCAGGGCCGCTGGCTGGTCGCCGGCGCTGCGACGCTGGACCTGCAGGATCTGTCATCGGCGCTGGCCACGATTGCCCCGCTGGGCGGCTATCGCCTGTCGTTCAGCGGCAGCAGCGG
>JADZCL010000088.1 GCA_020851615.1 Rubrivivax sp. | reverse complement strand
TGGCCACGTGCCGGCTGGTCCAATCACCCCGACCAATCGATGTCGGGATCGTGAAACAAGGCGACCCCGCAAGCCGATGGGGGGCGCTGGAGAAGCAGCATGAGTCTGAGCGAGAGCCTCGGATTGCTGGGCCGCAAGGTGGGCATGATGCGCGTCTTCACGGACGATGGCGACGCCATCCCCGTGACGGTGCTGGACGTGTCCAACAACCGCGTCACCCAGGTCAAGACCGTCGAGACCGACGGCTACAACGCCCTGCAGATCGCTTTTGGCGCGCGCAAGGCCTCGCGCATCACCAAGCCCGAGGCCGGGCACCTGGCCAAGGCCGGTGTCGAGGCCGGCGAGTTGCTGCGCGAGTTCCGTGTCAGTGCCGAGATCGCCGGGCAGTACGCGCCCGGCGCCAGCGTGCCCGTGAGCCTGTTTGCGGCCGGCCAGAAGGTCGACGTGCAGGGGACGTCCATCGGCAAGGGCTATGCGGGCACCATCAAGCGCCACAACTTCGCCTCGCAGCGCGCCTCGCACGGCAACAGCCGTTCGCACAACGTGCCGGGCTCGATTTCGATGGCGCAGGACCCGGGCCGTGTCTTCCCGGGCAAGAAGATGACTGGCCACCTGGGCGACGAGACCGTCACCACGCAGAACCTGGACATCGTTCGTGTGGACGAAGCGCGCTCGCTGCTGCTGGTGCGCGGCGCGGTCCCTGGCGCAAAGAACGGCCACGTGGTCGTGCGTCCAGCGATCAAGGCCAAGGCCAAGAAGGGAGCCTGAGCATGCAACTGGAGCTCCTGAACGAACAAGGCCAGGCCACGGCCAAGGTCGACGCGCCCGACACCGTGTTTGCGCGCGACTACAACGAGGCCCTCGTGCATCAGGTCGTCGTCGCCTACCAGGCCAATGCGCGGCAGGGTACGCGCGCGCAGCTCGATCGTGGCGAGGTCAAGCACAGCACCAAGAAGCCATTCCGTCAGAAGGGCACCGGACGCGCCCGTGCCGGCATGACAAGCTCACCGCTGTGGCGCGGCGGCGGTCGGATCTTCCCGAACCGGCCTGACGAGAACTTCTCGCACAAGGTCAACAAGAAGATGTACCGCGCCGGCATGGCGTCCATCCTGTCGCAGCTGGCGCGCGATGGGCGCCTGGCGGTGATCGACGCCTTTGGTGTCGACGCCCCCAAGACCAAGCTGCTGGCCGCCAAGATCAAGGCCATGGGCCTGGACTCGGTGCTGGTCATCGCCGACCAGATCGACGAGAACCTGGCCCTGGCCTCGCGCAACCTGGCCAACGTGCTGGTTGTCGAACCCCGCTATGCGGATCCGCTGTCCCTGGTCTTCTTCAAGAAGGTGCTGGTGACCAAGGGCGCCATCGACCAGCTCAAGGAGATGTACGCATGAGCGCCACCCAGAAGTTCGATCAAGGGCGTCTGGCCACCGTGCTCGTGGCGCCCATCATTTCCGAGAAGGCCACGCGCGTCGCCGAGAAGCAGAACCAGATTCTCTTCAAGGTCCTGCGCAACGCCACCAAGCTCGAGATCAAGGCCGCTGTCGAGTTGATGTTCAAGGTCGAGGTCGAGTCGGTGCAGACCGTCAACCAGTCCGGCAAGACCAAGCGCTTTGGCCGCAACATCGGCCGGCGCGACCACGTCAAGAAGGCGTATGTGTCGCTCAAGCCCGGGCAGGAGCTCAACTTCTCCGGGGAGGCCGCGTAAATGGCTGTCGTCAAAGTCAAACCCACTTCGCCGGGCCGTCGCGCCGCGGTCAAGGTCGTCCACAAGCATCTGCACAAGGGCGCGCCCGAGGCGTCGTTGCTCGAGCCGCAGAAGCAGAATGCCGGCCGCAACCACAACGGCCACATCACCACGCGCCACAAGGGTGGCGGCCACAAGCACCACTATCGCGTGGTCGACTTCCGTCGCAACAAGGATGGCATCCCGGCCAAGGTCGAGCGCATCGAGTACGACCCCAACCGTACCGCGCACATCGCCCTGCTGTGCTACGCCGACGGCGAGCGCCGCTACATCATCGCGCCCAGGGGCGTGGATGCCGGCGCGACGCTGCTGTCGGGTGCGGAAGCGCCGATCAAGGCGGGCAACACGCTGCCGATCCGCAATATCCCGGTGGGCTCAACGATCCACTGCGTCGAGATGCTGCCTGGAAAGGGCGCGCAGATTGCGCGATCGGCCGGTGCGTCGGTCACGCTGATGGCGCGCGAAGGCCTCTACGCCCAGATCCGCTTGCGCTCGGGCGAGGTGCGCCGCATCCACATCGACTGCCGTGCCACCATCGGCGAGGTCAGCAACGAGGAGCACAACCTGCGCCAGTACGGCAAGGCCGGTGCAATCCGCTGGCGTGGCGTGCGCCCGACGGTACGAGGCATCGTGATGAACCCGGTCGACCACCCGATGGGCGGTGGCGAGGGACGCAGCAAGAGCGGCAAGCACCCGGTCGATCCCTGGGGCAACCTGACCAAGGGCTACCGCACGCGCAACAACAAGCGCACGCAGACGATGATCGTCTCGCGCCGCAAGAAGTGAGGTCGTAAGAGATGACCCGTTCACTCAAGAAGGGTCCCTTCGTGGACCACCACCTGCTGGCCAAGGTCGAAAAGGCTGCCGCCACCAAGGACAAGAAGCCCATCAAGACCTGGTCGCGCCGCAGCACCATCCTGCCCGAGTTCATCGGGTTGACCGTGGCGGTGCACAACGGCAAGCAGCATGTGCCGGTCTACGTGACGGACCAGATGGTCGGCCACAAGCTCGGCGAGTTCGCCCTGACCCGGCTCTTCAAGGGTCACCCGGCGGACAAGAAGGCCAAGAAATAAGGGGCGACGCGATGGAAACCAAAGCAAGCGTGCGCGGCGTTCGCCTGTCGGTCGACAAAGGCCGGCTCGTGGCCGACATGATCCGTGGCAAGAAGGTCGACCAGGCGCTCAACATCCTGACTTTCACGCCCAAGAAGGCCGCCGGCATCATCAAGAAGGCACTGGAGTCAGCCGTTGCCAACGCCGAGCACAACGACGGTGCCGATATCGACGCGCTGAAGGTGACGTCGATCTACGTCGAGCAGGGGGCCACACTCAAGCGCTCCTCGGCGCGCGCCAAGGGCCGCGGCAACCGCATCAGCAAGCCCACCTGCCACATCTTCGTGTCGGTCGGCAACTGAGGAGCTGGAAAAGACCATGGGACAAAAAATCCATCCGACCGGCTTCCGCCTCTCGGTTACCCGCGCCTGGGCTTCGCGCTGGTTCGCCAACAACCGCAACTTCGCCGGCATGCTGGCCGAGGATCTGCAGGTACGCGACTACCTCAAGACCAAGCTCAAGAACGCCGCCGTCTCACGCATCCTGATCGAGCGTCCGGCCAAGAACGCACGCATCACCATCTTCTCCGCGCGTCCCGGAGTGGTGATCGGCAAGAAGGGCGAGGACATCGAGAACCTGAAGGCCGAACTCGGGCGCCGCCTGGGTGTACCCGTCGCCGTCAACATCGAGGAGGTGCGCAAGCCCGAGATCGATGCGCAACTGATCGCCGACTCGATCACCCAGCAGCTCGAGAAGCGGATCATGTTCCGCCGGGCGATGAAGCGCGCGATGCAGAACGCGATGCGTCTGGGTGCGCAGGGCATCAAGATCATGAGCGCCGGGCGCCTGAACGGCATCGAGATCGCGCGCACCGAGTGGTATCGCGAGGGGCGCGTGCCGCTGCACACGCTCAAGGCCGACATCGACTACGGCTTCAGTGAAGCCAAGACGACCTACGGGGTCATCGGCGTCAAGGTCTGGGTCTATCGGGGTGACCGGCTCGCCAACGGCGAGGCACCCGCGATCCCCAAGACCGAGGGCGAGGACGACCGCCGCTCGCGTCGCGGGCCGCGCCCGGGGGGAGATCGCCCCGGTGCGGGCCGGGGACGCCCTGCCGGTGACCGCGCGCCGCGTGCGGATGCCACCGCGGCGGCTCCCGCCGGCACCGATGCCGCGAGCAAGGGCCCGGGCCCGGCCGTCAAGCGAGTCCGCCGTGCCGCCCCGGCCGGTGGCGAGAGCAAAGGAGAGTGACGATGCTGCAACCTGCACGTCGCAAGTACCGCAAGGAACAAAAGGGCCGCAACACCGGCATCGCCACGCGCGGTGCCAATGTGTCGTTCGGCGATTTCGGCCTCAAGGCCACCGAGCGCGGGCGCATCACGGCCCGTCAGATCGAGGCCGCGCGGCGCGCCATCTCTCGCCATATCAAGCGGGGTGGGCGCATCTTCATCCGCATCTTCCCGGACAAGCCGATCAGCCAGAAGCCGGCCGAGGTGCGCATGGGCAGCGGCAAGGGCAACCCCGAGTTCTACGTCGCCGAAATCGTACCCGGCAAGGTGCTCTACGAGATCAACGGCGTGCCCGAGGCCCTGGCCCGCGAAGCCTTCACGCTGGCAGCCGCAAAGCTGCCCCTGCGCACCACGTTCGTGTCGCGCCAGGTTGGCGCCTGACCGCAGGAGCATCCCATGAAAGCATCTGAACTGCGCGCCAAGGACGTTGCCGGCCTCGAGAAGGAGATCAGCGAACTCCTGCGCGCCCACTTCGGCCTGCGCATGCAGAGGGCCACGCAGGCCTTGTCCGACCACACGCAGTTGGGCAAGACGCGCCGCGACATCGCCCGCGCCAAGACCATCCTGGCCGAGAAGAAGAGGGCCGCCAAATGACCGCGACGACCACCACTACCGCAGCCGTAGCTGCCGCCCAGCCTGCCGCCAAGAACACGCGCACGCTGGTTGGCCGTGTCGTCAGCGACAAGCGTGCCAAGACCGTTACCGTACTCGTCGAGCGCCGCAACGCGCACGAGCTGTACGGCAAGATCGTTGCCCGCTCGCGCAAGTACCATGCCCACGACGAGAAGGGCGAGTACAAGATGGGCGACCTGGTCGAGATTGCCGAGGGCCGCCCGATCAGCAAGACCAAGGCCTGGGTCGTCACGCGCCTGGTCGAGCGGGCCAAGCTCGTCTGACCCCTGCCGCGCAGGGCCTTGCGCGCATCGCCCTGCAGCCATCGGCCGGTCGCTGGATACTCTCCCGCGCCGGCCGTTGTCGTTCAACGGCATCGAAGGCGCAAACAAGGAGAGCACATCCCATGCTGAAGGTTGGAGACAAGCTGCCGGCAGGCAGTCTGCAGGAATACATCGAGGTCGCCGGCGAAGGCTGCGCCATCGGACCCAATGCATTCGACGTCGCGCAGTCCGCAGCCGGCAAGACGATCGCGCTCTTTGGACTGCCTGGTGCCTACACGCCGGGCTGCTCGCTCAAGCATCTGCCTGGCTACGTCCAGAATGCCGAGGCCTTCAGGGCCGCCGGGGTGGACGAGATCTGGTGCGTCGCGGTCAATGATGCCTTCGTGATGGGTGCCTGGGGGCGCGAGCAGAAGGCGGGCGGCAAGGTCCGCATGATGGCCGACGGCAGTGCCATCTGGACGAAGGCCGCTGGGCTGACCCTGGACCTGACCACAAAGGGCATGGGGGTGCGCTCCAACCGCTACTCGGCACTTGTCGTCGACGGGGTCGTGAAGGTCCTCCATGTCGAGGATTCGGGCAAGCTCGAGGTCAGCGGCGCCGAGGCGCTTCTCGCCCAGGCTCAGGCCCTGCGCGGCTGAGCCGCCGGGTTGCGCGCGGTTCCGACTTCTCCAGACACTCGGCCGCGCGCCTGCCTTGACAAGATCATAGGTTTCGATAGAGAATACACGGCTTCGCTGCTCTTGCCATTGACTCATGCCATGGGCATGACTCATCGCCCAGGCATTTGCCTACGGCGCCATGGCAAGCGGCGGTGCCCGCCAACCCGCTCAAGGGCCCAAGACTGACCGATCCGGTGCTGCACCGAATCGGGCCAAGTTGGGGATGAAAAATGATCCAAATGCAATCGCGACTCGAGGTCGCCGACAACACGGGCGCGAAGTCCGTCATGTGCATCAAGGTGCTTGGGGGCTCCAAGCGCCGGTATGCCGGCATCGGTGACGTCATCAAGGTCAGCATCAAGGAAGCTGCTCCCCGTGGCCGCGTGAAGAAGGGCGAGATCTACAACGCCGTCGTCGTGCGGACCGCCAAGGGCGTGCGCCGTCCCGACGGCGCGCTCGTCAAGTTCGACGGCAATGCCGCCGTGCTGCTCAATGCCAAGCTCGAGCCGATCGGCACCCGCATCTTCGGCCCGGTGACCCGCGAACTGCGCAACGAGCGTTTCATGAAGATCGTCTCGCTGGCGCCCGAAGTGCTTTGAGGCGATCTCGCAAGGACAGACCATGAACAAGATCCGCAAAGGCGACCACGTCATCGTGCTGACCGGCCGTGACAAGGGCAAGCGTGGCGTTGTCGCCAGCCGGGCCGACGCCGACCATGTCGTCGTCGAGGGCGTCAACATCGTCAAGAAGCACGTCAAGCCCAACCCGATGAAGGGCACGACCGGCGGTGTCATCGACAAGACCATGCCGATCCACCAGTCCAACGTCGCCATCTGGAATGCGGCCACGGGCAAGGCCGATCGCGTCGGCATCAAGCTTCTGGAAGACGGCAAGCGCGTGCGCGTCTACAAGTCCAGCGGCCAGGAAATCAAGGTTTGAGGGCAGCGACCATGGCTCAGCAACAAGCGACCGCGCAGACCCGCCTGCAACAGGTCTATCGCGAGAAGATCGTCCCCGAACTCATGACCAAGTTCGGCTACAAGTCGTCCATGCAGGTGCCGCGCCTGCAGAAGATCACGCTCAACATGGGCGTCAGCGAAGCCGTCGCCGACAAGAAGGTGATGGAGCACGCCGTCGGCGACCTGACCAAGATCGCCGGCCAGAAGCCCGTTGTCACCAAGTCCAAGAAGGCCATCGCCGCATTCAAGATCCGCGACAACGTGCCGATCGGCTGCATGGTCACTCTGCGTGGCGCGCGCATGTACGAGTTCCTCGACCGCTTCGTGACCGTGGCGCTGCCGCGCATGCGGGACTTCCGCGGCATCTCCGGGCGTGCGTTCGATGGGCGGGGCAACTACAACATCGGTGTCAAGGAACAGATCATCTTCCCCGAGATCGAGTACGACAAGATCGACGCGATCCGTGGCCTGAACATCAGCATCACGACCAGCGCGAAGACCGACGACGAGTGCAAGGCACTGCTCGCCGCGTTCCGCTTCCCGTTCAAGAACTGAGGCACTCCATGGCCAAACTCTCCCTCAAGCAGCGCGAAGCCAAGCGCGAGAAGCTGGTGGCCCAGTACGCCAAGAAGTATGCCGAGCTCAAGGCGATCATCGAGGACGCCAAGCGTTCCGACGACGAACGCTACTCGGCGCGCCTGGAGCTCCAGAAGCTGCCGCGCAACGCCAACCCGACCCGCTTGCGCAACCGCTGCGAACTGACGGGCCGCGCCCGCGGTACGTTCCGCATGTTCGGCCTGGGTCGAAACAAGATCCGTGAACTCGCCTTCAAGGGCGACATTCCGGGAATGACCAAGGCAAGCTGGTGAGATCGGCGAGGAACGCAGGAGAACCCCATGAGCATGAGTGATCCCATCGCCGACATGCTGACGCGCATCCGCAATGCGCAAAGCGTCGAGAAGGCGGTCGTGACGATGCCCTCGTCCAAGCTGAAGGTCGCAATCGCCCAGGTCCTGAAGGACGAAGGCTACATCGACGGCTTTGCCGTGCGCCAGGATGCCGGCAAGAGCGAACTCGAGATCGCCTTGAAGTATTACGCCGGACGGCCGGTGATCGAGCGGATCGAGCGCGTCAGCCGCCCGGGCCTGCGCGTCTACAAGGGACGCGATGCCATTCCCTCGGTCATGAACGGCCTGGGGGTAGCCATCGTCACCACGCCCAAGGGCGTGATGACCGATCGCAAGGCGCGCAGCACGGGCGTCGGCGGCGAAGTGCTCTGCTACGTCGCCTGAGGGAGGTACACCAATGTCCCGCGTAGGAAAGATGCCGATTGCCGTCCCGCAAGGCGTGGATGTGGCGATCACGGCCGAACACATCACCGTCAAGGGCGGCAACGGGACGCTGTCGCGCTCGCTGCCCGCGCTTGTCAAGGTCGCCAAGGATGGCGCCACGCTGACCATCGCCCCTGTCGATGAGACGGCGGCGGCCAATGCGATGAGCGGCACGCTGCGTGCCCTGCTCTCCAACATGGTCAACGGCGTGAGCAAGGGTTTCGAGAAGAAGCTGACCCTCGTCGGGGTCGGTTTCCGGGCACAGGCCCAGGGCCAGAAGCTCAACCTGCAGATCGGTTTTTCGCATCCGGTCGTCAAGGAGATGCCCGAGGGCATCAAGGTGAGCACCCCGACCCAGACCGAGATCGTCATCGCCGGTGCCGACCGCCAGGTGGTGGGCCAGCTTGCGGCCGAGGTGCGCGCTTTCCGTCCACCCGAGCCCTACAAGGGCAAGGGCATCCGCTACGCCGATGAGCGCGTGGTGCTGAAAGAGACGAAGAAGAAGTAAGGAGCCACACCATGCTGAACAAGAAGGAACAACGCCTGCGCCGTTCGCGCCAGACGCGCCAGCGCATCGCCAAGCAGAACGTGGCGCGCCTGACGGTGTATCGCTCCAATCTGCACATCTACGCCAGTGTCATCTCCGACGACGGGGCCCGCGTGCTCGCGTCGGCGTCGACCGCGGAGAAGGACGTGCGCTCGCAACTGGGCGCTGCAGGCAGCGGCGCCAAGGTCGATGCGGCGACCCTGATCGGCAAGCGCATCGCCGAGAAGGCCAAGGCTGCCGGCGTCGAGCGCGTGGCTTTCGACCGCGCGGGTTTCGCCTATCACGGACGCGTCAAGGCCTTGGCCGAAGCGGCTCGCGAGGCCGGGCTCCAGTTCTGAAACCGGTCGGACTCGAGGAAATACTGCAATGGCAAAGTTCACTCCCCGCGCGCAGACCGAAGGCAACGACGACGGTCTGAAGGAAAAGATGATCGCGGTCAACCGCGTGACCAAGGTCGTGAAGGGCGGTCGCACGCTCAGCTTCGCGG
>JADZCL010000087.1 GCA_020851615.1 Rubrivivax sp. | reverse complement strand
CGAACAGCTGGCCGGCACCGGTGCGCACGGTCAGCCAGGTGATGAGCTTGCGCACGAAGGCGCCGTAGACCTCCTGTGCCCGGTCCATGTCGGGCTCGTCGCCGTCGTCGTAGAGGAAGACCACGTCCAGGTCGCTGCCGTAGCCCAGTTCCTTGCCCCCCAGCTTGCCGTAGGCGACGATGGCCAGCCCGCAGTCCTCACGGTGGCGCCGGTTGTGCAGGCTCCAGGCCCAGCGCAGCACGGTGTCAAGCATCGCGTCGGCCAGCGCCGAGAGGTCGTCGGCCACCTGCTCCACGCTCAGCTTGCCTTCGACGTCGCGCACCAGGGTGCGGAAGACCTCGGCGTGATGCGCATGGCGCAGCGTATCCAGCAGCCGCTCCTCGTCGGCCTCGCCCGCACGCGCCCAGGCCACGCGCCGCTCGTCCAGTTCGCGCACGAAGAGTCCGCGGTCCAGGCGCTGCTCGAGCACCGTGCCGCCGTCGAGCTCGTCGATCACGCCGGGATGGCGCATCAGATACTGCATCGGCCAGCGCGCCAGGCCCAGCAGGCGCAACAGGCGGCGCTGCACGCCGGGCTGCTCCAGCAGCAGTGCGAGATAGCTCTCGCGCCGCAGCAGCGGCTCCATCCAGTCGACGAAGCGCAGCACGCCCTGCAGCGTGCAGTCCCCGCGCTCCAGGCTCTGTGCGGCGCGGGCCACCAGCCGGCCCAGCAGCAGCCGCTTGTCCTCGCGCAACCCCTGCACACGCGGCTGCAGCGCGAAGGCGCGCACGCGCTCGGCCAGCTCCGCAGGGAGCGCCGCCAGCAGCGCCGGGGTGTCGATCGCCTGGGCTGCGCTGCCGCAGCTGCGGCAGCCGCTCTCGCGCGCCGGCCCCGTGCCGCCTTCACCCAGCAGCGCGTCGAACTCCTCGGCAACGAGCTCGCGCACCTCGCACAGGCGATCCAGCAGCGCGCAGGCGTCGCCCTGGCAGGCCAGGCCCAGGCTCGCACCGATCCAGGCCAGATCGGCATCGGCTGCAGGCAGGAGGTGCGTCTGCTGGTCGTCCAGATACTGGATGCGGTGCTCGACCCGGCGCAGGAACTCGTAGGCCGAAGCGAGCGCCTGCGCGGTCTGCCGCTGCATCAGTGCCCCGTCGGCCAGGCGCTGCAGCGCCTGCAGCGTCGAGCGCGTGCGCAGCTCGGGGAACTGCCCGCCACGCACGACCTGCATCAGCTGCACGATGAACTCGACCTCGCGGATGCCCCCCCGCGAGAGCTTGACGTCGTTGGCACGCTGCGGCCGGCCCGCGGCACGGCGCTGCGCCTCGTCGCGGATCTTGCGGTGCAGCTGCCGCAGGCCCTCGAAGACGCTGTAGTCGAGGTAGCGTCGGTAGACGAAGGGCGTGACGAGCTGACGCAACGCCCCTGCGCGGCCACTCTCCAGCGCCGCACGCGGCGCGACGACGCGGCTCTTGAGCCAGGCAAAGCGCTCCCACTCGCGGCCCTGGACCTGGAAATACTCCTCCAGCATCGGCAGGCTGCACACCGGCGGGCCGGAATTGCCGTTGGGCCGCAGCGCCAGGTCGACGCGGAAGACGAAGCCGTCCTCGGTCGTCTCGCCGATCAAGGCGTAGAGCCGCCGCGCAACGCCGCTGAAGTACTCGTGCGCCGAGACCGCTCGCCCGTCTGCGCCGCCCTCGGTCTGCCCCTCGTCCTCGTAGACGTAGATGAGGTCGATGTCCGAGGACACGTTGAGCTCGCGCGCGCCGAGCTTGCCCATGCCGACGATCCAGAACTCGATGCGCTGCCCCGCGGCATCGCGCGGCACGCCGTGACGCGCGTCGGCCTCTGCCAGAGCCAGCGCCAGCGCCAGCTCCAGCGCCGCTTCGGCCAGTCGCGTCATCACGCCGGTGACCTGCGCCAGGCTGGCCCCCTCCTCGATGTCGAGCACGACCAGGCGCTCGAGCACGAGCTGGCGCGCCACGCGCAGCGCCGCGGCAAGCGTGCGTCCGCGCTGCTGCAGGGCCTGCACGAGCCCGACCAGCTCGGCGCGCTCAGGCACCCCCGGCGGCAGGAGCGCACGCTCCGCGGCATAGCGGCGGCGCACGCGCTGCACGAAGCGGCTGTGCTCGGCCCGTGCCGCGGGGGGCTGCGTCAAGGTTTGCGAATCCGCCATCGCACGCTCGACCCCGCAGACCTGCGCCGCCGGATCCGGTCCTCCATGGAGCGGCGATTCTGCCCAACTGCACGCCGTCTGCTGCGCTGCTCCAGAATGCCCGCATGAAGATCGCCGCCTTGCAGATGGTCTCGGGCACCGACCGCGACCGCAACCTGGACACCGCCCGCACGCTGATCGAACAGGCCGCCGCCGCCGGCGCCGCGCTGGTCGCGCTGCCCGAGTACTTCTGCCTGATGGGGCAGCGCGACGAGGACAAGCTCGCCATCGCCGAGGCCCCTGGCAGCGGGCCGATCCAGCAGATGCTGGCGCAGGCCGCACGCGCGCACGGGCTGTGGATCGTCGGCGGTACGCTGCCGCTGGCGGGCGCCGACGACCGGCACGCGCGCAACAGCTGCCTCGTCTACGGCCCGGACGGCACGCTGGCGGCACGCTACGACAAGATGCACCTCTTCGCCTTCGACAACGGGCGCGAGCACTACGACGAAGGCCGCACACTCGAGGCCGGCAGCACGCCGGTGGCACTGCAGGCCGGTGCGCTGCGCGTGGGCCTGTCGATCTGCTACGACCTGCGCTTCCCCGAGCTCTACCGCGCGCTGATGCGCCCGCCCTGCGACCTGCTCGTCGTGCCGGCGGCGTTCACCCACACGACCGGACAGCAGCACTGGGAGCTGTTGCTGCGCGCCCGCGCGGTCGAGAACCAGTGCTACGTGCTCGCCCCCGCGCAGGGCGGGCGCCACGAGAACGGCCGCCGCACCTGGGGACACAGCCTGATCGTCGACCCCTGGGGCGAGGTCCTCGCCGCTCACGCCGAAGGGCCGGGCGTGGCGATCGCCGAGCTCGATGTCGAACGCATCGCGCAGGTGCGCGCGCAATTGCCGGCACTGGCGCACCGGCGGCTGTAAACCGCTACCCTTGGTCGCTGTCCAGCCCCGCCCCCACACCCCCGCTAAAAGGATTTCCGCCATGCAATTCCGTCGCCTCGGCCGGGCCGGCACGCGCGTCAGCGCGCTCTCGCTGGGTTCCTGGGTCACCTTTTCCAACCAGATCGACACCAAGGCCGCCACCGAGATGCTGGCCGCGGCCTTCGATGCCGGCATCAACTTCTTCGACAACGCCGAGGCCTACGCGCTCGGGCAGAGCGAGACGATCATGGGGCAGGTGTTCCGCCAGCTCGGCTGGCCGCGCCTGCACTACCTCGTCTCGACCAAGTTCTTCTGGGGCCTGGAGCGCGAGGGCCACGGCGTGAACTACCGCAACACGCTCAACCGCAAGTACCTGATGCAGGCCATCGATGGCAGCCTGCGCCGCTTCGGCCTCGAGCACATCGACCTCGTCTACTGCCACCGCCCCGACCCGCACACGCCGATCGAGGAGACCGTGCAGGCGATGAGCGACATGGTGACGCAGGGCAAGGCGCTCTACTGGGGCACCAGCGAGTGGTCGGCGGCCGACATCCGGGCAGCCTGGGAGATCGCCGAGCGCCATCACCTGCACAAGCCGGTGATGGAGCAGCCGCAATACAACCTGCTGCACCGCCGCCGCGTCGAGCAGGAATACGCGCGGCTGTACGAGGATCTCGGCCTGGGCCTCACGACCTGGAGTCCGCTCGCCGGGGGGCTGCTCAGCGGCAAGTACAAGGACGGCGCGCCCGCGGGCAGCCGCGGCACGGTGGCCAGCTACGCCTCGCTGCGCAACGAGCTCACCGACCCGGCCAAGAATGCCGCCGTCGCGGCGCTGGCGCCCATCGCCGCCGAACTGGGCTGCACACTGGCGCAACTGGCGATTGCCTGGGCCGCGCACAACCCGCACGTGAGCACGGTCATCACCGGCGCCTCGCGCCCGGAACAACTGCAGCAGAACCTGGGCGCACTGGCGGTCCTGGACCAGCTCAGCCCCGAGGTGCTGGCCCGCATCGATGCGGCCATCGGCCCGCAGGCGGACTGAGCACCCCAAGAGCGGCAGGCCGGGCACCGCCCAGCCCGGCCTCCTACAATGCGGGGTTCCCCCAGGCCAGACCCGCGCACCCGTGCGCCCGCCCGCATGTCCTCCCCCTCCTCCGACGACTCTGCACGGCCGCTGAGCGAGCCGGCTGCGGCCTCCCCGTCCGTGATGGCCGATGCGATCCGTGCGCTGGCCATGGACGCCGTGCAGCGGGCCAACTCCGGGCACCCCGGCGCGCCCATGGGCATGGCCGAGATGGCGGTGGCGCTGTGGAGCCGCCACCTGCGCCACGACCCAGCCGCTGCGCACTGGGCCGACCGCGACCGCTTCGTGCTCAGCAACGGCCACGCGTCCATGCTGCTCTATGCGCTGCTGCACTTGAGCGGCTATGAGCTGCCGCTGGACGAGCTGCGCAACTTCCGCCAGCTGCACAGCCGCACGCCGGGGCATCCCGAGGTCGATGTCACGCCGGGGGTCGAGACGACGACTGGCCCGCTCGGCCAGGGCCTGGCCAACGCGGTGGGCATGGCGCTGGCCGAGAAGCTGCTCGCGCACGAGTTCAACCGGCCCGGCCATGAGGTGGTCGACCACCGGACCTACGTCTTCCTCGGCGACGGCTGCCTGATGGAGGGCATCAGCCACGAGGCCTGTGCACTGGCCGGGGCCTGGAAGCTCAACAAGCTGATCGGCCTGTACGACGAGAACGGCATCTCGATCGACGGCCCCGTCGCGCCCTGGTACGTCGACGATGTCGGCCTGCGCTTTCGCGCCTACGGCTGGAACGTCATCGGGCCGCTGGACGGCCACGATGTCGAGGCCATCGACGCCGCGCTGACGCAGGCGCGCGCCAGCGCCACGCAGCCCACGCTGATCCGCTGCCGCACGACCATCGGCAAGGGTTCGCCCAACCGCGAGGGCACCGCCAAGGCGCATGGCGAGCCGCTGGGGGCCGAGGAGATCCGGCTCACGCGCGCGGCGCT
>JADZCL010000086.1 GCA_020851615.1 Rubrivivax sp. | reverse complement strand
GCCCTCACGGCACCCGACCAGCTGCGCATGCGCATGGCCTTTGCCCTGTCGGAGCTGTTCGTGATCTCGCTGGACGGCCCACCGGGCAGCGACCCACGCGCGGTGGCAGCCTGGTACGACATGCTCGCGCAGCACGCGTACGGCAACTACCGTGACCTGCTGCAGGCCGTATCGCTGCACCCGATGATGGGCTTGTACCTGTCGCACCTGAAGAACCAGAAGGCCGACCCCGCGACCGGGCGCGTGCCCGACGAGAACTACGCCCGCGAGGTGATGCAGCTGTTCTCGATCGGCCTTGTGCAGCTCAACGCCGACGGCACGCCGCGCCGCGATGCGGCCGGCTTGCCCATCGCCACGTATGGCCCCTCCGACATCGCAGGACTGGCCAAGGTGTTCACCGGCTTCAGCTGGGCGTGCCCGGCCGCGCCGCACAAGAACTGCTTCCGCTATGGCAGCAACGGCGATCAGCGCGATCCGGACCGCGGTTTCAAGCCCATGGTGGCCTACCCTGCCTATCACAGCACCGAGGAGAAGCGCTTTCTGGGCGTCACCGTCCCGGCGCAGCCGCTGGCCGACCCGATGGCCAGCCTGCAGGTGGCGATGGACACGCTGTTCCAGCATCCGAACGTCGGGCCGTTCGTGGCCCGCCAGTTGATCCAGCGCCTTGTCACCAGCAACCCGAGTGCGGACTACGTGGCTGCCGTGGCCCGTGCGTTCGACAACAACGGCCAAGGCGTACGGGGAGACCTCAAGGCGGTACTGCGAGCCGTGCTTCTTGCCCCGCAGGCCCGAACCATCGGCAGCGGTGCCGGCTCGCCGCTGGCCGGCAAGGTGCGTGAACCGGTGCTGCGCCTGAGCGCGCTGCTGCGGGCCTTCAGCTACGCGTCGGACTCGGGTTGGTACCGCCTGGGCGACACCAGCAACCCCGGCATGGCGCTGGCGCAGGCGCCTTTGAAGTCGCCCTCGGTGTTCAACTTCTTCCGCCCGGGCTACGTGCCTCCGGGTACGGTGGCAGCCTCGCACGGTCTGGCCGTACCCGAGATGCAGATCCTGCACGAGACCAGCGCGGCCGGCTACGTGAACTCCATCCGCAACGCGGTGGGAAGCGGCGTCGGCAGCTACGACAGCACCCGCAAGCGCAACGACTTGCAGCCTGACTTCACCGCCGAGCTGGCTCTGGCCGAGCAGCCGGCCACGCTGGTGGACCATGTCGGCACCAGGCTGCTTGGCGCGCCCCCGGAAGGCATGCTGCGCACCGAGATTGTCAACGCGGTCTCGGCCATCGCACTGCCCACCCCCACCGCGGGCAATGCCGAGAAGGTGGCCAAGGCCAGGCGCAACCGGGTCAATGCGGCGGTGTTCCTTACGGCTGTTTCACCCGAGTTCCAGGTCCAGAAGTGAGCAGGAGCCCAACCCCATGACGCACTTCCAGGCAGCGCGCCGGCAGTGGTTCTGCCGCGCCGCGGCCCTTTCGGTACACGCCTGTGCCACGCCCCTGGCACTGAACCTGGCCGCCCTGGGCAGCGCCGCGGCCCAGGGTGCTGGCGACTACAAGGCGTTGGTGTGCCTGTTCCTGTTCGGTGGCAACGATGCCTACAACACGGTGCTGCCCACCGACGGTGCCTCGTGGGCCAGCTACACCGCGGTGCGCAGTCAGGCACCCGACTCGATCGCGCTGCTCGCGCCGGGCACGCCGCCCAACCCGGCGGCGGGCGCGGGCACCCCGGAGCGTCTTGGCGGCGTGCTGCCGTTGACGCCGGTCGTGGCCCTGCCGCGGCCAGCGGCGCTGCACCCGGCGATGGCGCCGCTGCAGGCCCTGTTCAACACCGATCGCCGCCTGGCCATCCTCTCCAACATCGGTCCGCTCGTCATGCCCACTAGCAAGGCGCAATACGCGCTGAGCAGCCATCCCAAGCCCGAGAGCCTGTTCTCGCACAACGACCAGGCCAACACCTGGCAGGCCCTGGCCCCTGAGGGCGCGACCCGCGGCTGGGGCGGGCGCATGGGTGATCGCCTGGCAGCACTCAACGGCATGCCCGTGTTCACCTCGGTATCGGCAGCCGGCAATGCCGTGTGGCTGGCCGGGGAGTCGGTCAACCAGTACCAGGTGGGTCCAAGCGGCGCAATCCGGATGGGCAGCGACAGCAGCGGCAAGATCTACGGCTCCATCGCCGTGGCGCAGGCGATGGAGCGCATCGTCGGGCGCACGCGCGGCAGCCATGTGCTGGAGGCGGACTTGTCCACCGTGGCCACACGATCGATGGGCGCGGAACTCGCGCTGCGCAATGCCCTGCGGCCTGCCGGGAGTGCGCCGTTCGGCACGCCGCCGGCAGGCAGCGCGTCGTACAGCGCCAACGCCGATCCGCTGCTGCAATACCAGAGCCCGCTGACCGCAAGCCCCGCGCCCAGCACGCTGGCGCAGCAACTGCAGGTGGTGGCACGCATGATCGACGCCGGCCGCGCCACGCTTGGCGCGCGGCGCCAGGTCTTCTTCGTCAGCCTGGGCGGCTTCGACACGCACGACGCGCAGAACCGCAACCACGCCGACCTGCTGGCGCGGCTGGCCCACGGCATGGCCTACTTCGATGCCGTGATGGGTGGTCTCGGGCTGCGCAACCAGGTGACGCTGTTCACGGCCAGCGATTTCGGCCGCACATTCACCAGCAACGGCGACGGCACCGACCATGGCTGGGGAGCCCACCACTTCGTGATGGGCGGCGCCGTTCGCGGGGGCGCGGTCTACGGGGCCCTGCCCGTCCTGGGCGCCAAGAACGCCAACAACAACAACTTCGACGCAAGCCCCGATCAACTCGGCAACGGCGCACTGCTGCCCACCACCGCGGTCGACCAGCTCGGCGCGACCCTTGGGCGCTGGTTCGGTCTGACGGAGTCCGATTTGCTCGACCTCTTCCCGAACCTCATCCACTTCGGCACGCGCAACCTCGGCTTCATGCAGGCGCAGTGACCGGCGCTGGCGTTCGTGATCAACGCGCACCGCATCGGCGAGCACCCAATGGCCCGGGGCCCCCGGGCAGCTCCGTCTGCCGCCGCAGCGCCTCGTAGAAGCAGATTGCTGCGGCCGACGCGACGTTGAGCGACTCCTGCCCGCCAGGCTGCGGAATGCGTACCGTCGTGCCACTGGCGGCCAGCAGGCGCGAGGACACGCCCTGCCCTTCGTGCCCGAACAGCCACGCCGCGGGCTGCGGCAGGTGGGCCTGCGGCAGTGCGCTGCCGGCGTGCGAACTGGTCGCCACCAGGTGCAGCGGCAGCACCAGCACGGCGTCCTCATCCAGCCCCTCGCACAGGTGCAACGCGAAGTGCGAGCCCATCCCCGCACGCAGCACCTTCGGTGACCAGAGCGCGGCCGTGCCCTTGAGCGCCAGCACCTGCGTCACGCCGAGTGCCGCGGCGCTGCGCAGGATGGTGCCGACGTTGCCGGCATCCTGCAGGCGGTCCAGGATGACCGTCGGTCTCTCCGCCGCCGGTTCTGCAACAGGTGGCAGGGCCATCACGAAACCGATGTCCGCCGGCGACTCGAGCGTACTCGCCGCGGCGAACAGGGCGTCGGGGACGACGCTCAGGCACGCCGCATGCGCGGCGAGCCTGCGCCGGGCCGGGCTTTCGAAGCCGCGTTCGCTGAGCAGGGCCTGCTCGATCGGCACCCCATGCGCGAGCGCCGCCGCACACAGGTGCTCGCCCTCGAGCCAGATCCGGCCGCTGCGCCGATAGGCGGTGGGATCGCGCTTGAGACGGCGCAGCGCGACCAGCAGCGGGTTTGCCGCTGAGCTGATGTGCCGCGGCTGGCGCTCTGCGGGTGACCCCATCACGGCAGCGCGCTGCGCACCGGCGCAAAGCTGCGGCGGTGTTCGGCCATCGGCCCATGCGTGCGCAGCGCCTGCAGGTGGGTCGGCGTCGGGTAGCCCTTGTGCGCGTCGAAGCCGTAGGCCGGCCAGCGTTCGTGCAGTTGCAGGCACCAGCGGTCGCGGCGGACCTTGGCGACGATGGAGGCAGCGGCAATGCAGGCCACGCTTGCGTCACCCCGCACGATCGCGCGCGCCGGCATGGCCAGCGCCGGCAGACGGTTGCCGTCGACCAGCACGCAGGCCGGCTGCAGGCGCAGGCCCTGCACCGCGCGCTGCATGGCCAGCAGCGTGGCCTGCAGGATGTTGAGCGCGTCGATCTCGGCGGCACTGGCCTCCCCCACCGACACGCACAGGGCGTGCGCCATGATCTCGTCGTGCAGCAGCTCGCGCCGCCGCGGCGACAAGGCCTTTGAGTCGCGCAGCCCGGTCAGGGGCCGGCGGTCGTCGAGGATCACTGCTGCCGCCACCACGGGGCCCACGAGCGGCCCACGGCCGACCTCATCGACCCCCGCCAGCAGCCCCGGTCGATGCGCGGGCAGCGCCAGCCGCTCAGGCGGCAACCACTTGGGCGATCGCATCGGTGGCCAGCCGCGCCGTGTCGCGGCGCAGTTCGAGGTGCAGTCGGGCAAAGCGTGCCGCCACGGCCGCCGCGCGGGCCGGATCGTCCAGCCAGCCCAGGGCAGCCTCGGCCAGGGCCGACGGCGTGCAGGCCTGCTGCAGCAATTCGGGCACGACGAAGTCGCCGCACAGGATGTTGGGCAGCCCGACCCAGGGCTGATAGGCCATGCGCGTCATGAGCTGGAAGGACAGCGGATGCATGCGGTAGCCGATCACCATCGGCCGCTGGAAGAGCGCCGCTTCGAGCGTGGCCGTGCCGCTGGCGATCAGGGTCACGTCGCAGGCCGCCAGCGCCTCGTGCGAGCGGCCATCGGTCACGTGCAGCGGCAGCCCCACGGCATGCTGCTCCACCAGCGCCTGGACCTGCGCACGCCGCCCTGGGGCCACGGGCAGCACGAAGCGCAGGCCCGGTCGCTGCTCATGCATCCGCCGCGCAGCCTTCAGGAAGGTGGCAGCGTTGTACTGGATCTCGCTGGCGCGGCTGCCGGGCAGCACGGCCACCAGCTCCTCCCCGGCGGCAATGCCCAGCTCCGCCCGCGCCTGCGCACGCGGGGGCTCCAGCGGTATGGCATCGGCCAGCGGGTGGCCGACGTAGGTGGCCGCGATGCCGTGCGCGCGCAGCAGTTCGGGCTCGAAGGGGAACAGGCACAGCACATGGTCGCAGGCGGCGGCAAGCTTCTGCACCCGCCCCCCGCGCCAGGCCCAGATCGAAGGACAGACGAAGTGCACGACCTTCACGCCCGCGGTGCGCAGCCGCAGTTCAAGGCCGAGGTTGAAGTCCGGTGCATCCACTCCGACAAAGACGTGTGGGCGGCTGGCCAGCAGGCGCTGCGCAAGCTC
>JADZCL010000085.1 GCA_020851615.1 Rubrivivax sp. | reverse complement strand
TGGTGCCCGGGGCCGGACTCGAACCGGCACGCCTTGCGGCGGGGGATTTTGAGTCCCCTGCGTCTACCGATTTCGCCACCCGGGCCACGTGGGTGCTGCCGACGGCACGCATGAAGCATAAGATTATGGCATGCGGGTCTTTGGTGCCGGCGGGTCGCACGGCGACAATGCGCGCCAGCAACCCTTCCCCTCCGATGCCAGCCGCCCACCCCGCCTACATGACGCTTGAAGAGGCCATCGGCCACACGCCGCTGGTGCGCCTGCAGCGCCTGTCGGCGGTCGCGGCAGCGCGTGGCAACGTCGTGCTGGCCAAACTCGAAGGCAACAACCCCGCAGGCTCGGTGAAGGACAGGCCGGCGATCCACATGATCCGCCGCGCCGAGGAGCGCGGCGAGATCCGCCCCGGCGACACCCTGATCGAGGCGACGAGCGGCAACACCGGCATTGCGCTGGCAATGGCCGCGGCGATGCGCGGCTACCGCATGGTGCTGGTGATGCCGGAGGACCTGTCGGTCGAGCGTGCGCAATCGATGAAGGCCTTCGGCGCCGAACTCGTGCTCACGCCCCGCTCGGGCGGCATGGAGTACGCGCGCGATCTGGCCGAACAGATGCAGCGCGACGGCAAGGGGCACGTGCTCGACCAGTTCGCCAACGCCGGCAACCCGCGCGTGCACGAGGAAACGACCGGCCCCGAGATCTGGGATCAGACCGCCGGCCGGGTGACGCACTTTGTCAGCGCGATGGGCACCACAGGCACGATCACCGGGGTGGCACGATTTCTCAAGTCGCGCAACCCGCAGGTGCGCGTCGTCGGCGCCCAGCCGGCCGAGGGCGCACGGATCCCGGGCATACGCAAGTGGCCGCAGGCCTATCTGCCGCGCATCTTCGAGCCGCAGCTCGTCGACGAGATGGTCAGCGTGAGCCAGCCCGACGCCGAGGAGACGGCGCGCCGCCTCGCCCGCGAGGAGGGCCTCTTCGCCGGCATCTCCACCGGTGGGGCCTGCTGGGTGGCGCTGGAGCTGGCGCGCCAGCTCGAGAACGCCACCCTCGTCTTCGTGGCCTGCGACCGCGGCGATCGCTATCTGTCGACCGGCGTGTTTCCGGCCTGAAGCATCATCGGCGCCATGGAACACGCCTTTCGCCACTGCCCGAACTGCGCCGCGGGGCTGCGCATGATCGTTGCCGCCGAGGACAGCGGTGACAAGGAGCGGCTGCGCTGCCCGGACTGCGGCTGGACGCACTGGAACAACCCGGTGCCCGTACTGGCTGCGGTGATCGAGTGCACCGACCGTGACGGCCAGCTGCTGCTGGCACGCAACGCGGCCTGGAGCCATCGCATGTTCGGTCTCATCACCGGCTTCATGGAGGCTGGCGAGTCGCCCGAGCAAGGCATCACGCGCGAGGTCGCCGAGGAGACGGCGCTGCGCGTGCAGGCCTTGTCGCTGATCGGCGTGTACGACTTCCAGCGCATGAACCAGGTGATCATTGCCTACCACGCGCAGGCCAGTGGCGAGATCCGCCTGTCACCCGAGCTGGCCGAATGCAAGCTCTTCGCGCCCGCCGACGTGCGTTGCTGGCGCGCGGGCACGGGCTTTGCGCTGGCCGACTGGCTGCGCGGGCGCGGCCACGAACCGCAATTCATCGACTGGCCGCGCCGCAATGGCTGAGCCGCACAGTACCGCTGGGATTCGCATGAACGTGAACAAGGAACTCGACACGCGTGGGCTGAACTGCCCATTGCCTATCCTGAAGACCAAGAAGGCGCTGGCCGAGATGCAGGCCGGCGAGGTGCTGCGTGTGGTCTCGACCGACCCCGGATCGACGCGCGACTTCCAGGCCTTCGCCCGCCAGACCGGGCATGAGCTGGTCGAGCAAAGCGCCGTCGGCAGCGAGTTCATCCACCTGCTGCGCCGGCGCTGAGGCGGCGGCGCCATCAAGGCGTGCGGCGCACGCGCAGCAACTCGTCCAGGATCAGGCAGGCTGCACCCAGGGTGATCGCGCTGTCGGCCAGATTGAAGGCGGGGAAGTAGCCGCCGGCAAACAGCGGCTCGAGGAAGGCGAAGCGGAACTGCAGGTAGTCGATGACGTGGCCGTGCAGCAGGCGGTCGATCACGTTGCCCAGTGCCCCGCCCATGATCATGCTGACCGCGAAGCAGAAGAGCTTCTGCGTCGGGTGGCTGCGCATCAGCCAGACGATGAAGCCCGAGGCCAGCACGCCCAGGCCCGTGAAGAACCAGCGCTGCCAGCCCGAGGCGCCGGCCAGGAAGGAGAACGCCGCGCCGGCGTTGTGCGCCCTCACGAGTGCAAACCAGTTCGTCAGCGGGTGCACGCTGCCAAGCTGGAAGGCACCCACGACCAGCGTCTTGATCAGTTGATCGGCCAGCACGACGAGTGCGGCCAGCGCAAGCCACAGCGCCAGGCCCGGTGCGCGGCCCTTGCCTTGGCGCGCCATCAGGCCACGCGGCGCGTCTCGCCGGCCCCGTAGAGATTGCTCGTGCAGCGCCCGCACAGGCCAGGGCGCGCGGGATCGGCACCGACGTCGTCGCGCCAGTGCCAGCAGCGCTCGCACTTGGTGGCGCAAGATGGCTGCACGTCGATGACGAGTTCGCCGGCCTCGAAGACCTCGGCTTGCGAGGTGATGAGGACGAATTTCAAGTCCTCGCCAAGCGAGCGCAGCAGCGCGAGGTCGTCGCCCGCGGCGCCGATGCGCACCTGGGCCTGGAGAGAGGAGCCGACACGGCCCTGCGTACGCAGGTCTTCGATGGCCTTGTTGACCTGCTCGCGGATGGCCCGCACGCGCTCCCAGCGCGCCAGCAGCGCGGTGTCCGGGGTGCCTAGCTCGAGGAAGGTCTCGGTGAAGATCGAGATCGCGCCGGGGTTCAACACCTGCCAGGCCTCTTCCGCGGTGAAGCTGAGGAAGGGCGCCATCCAGCGCAGCATGGCCTGGGTGATGGTCCACAGCGCGCTCTGGGCGCTGCGCCGTGCCGGGCTGCCCGCAGCGGTGGTGTAGAGGCGGTCCTTCAGGACGTCGAGGTAGAAGGCGCCGAGGTCCTCGCTGCAGTAGACCTGCAGCCTGGCAACGACCGGGTGGAACTCGTAGCGCGTGTAGTGCGCGAGCACCTCGGCCTGCAAGGCTGCCGCGCGCGCCAGCGCAAACCGGTCGATCTCGAGGAGCTGGTCGCCTGGCACGGCGTCGCGCACGGGGTCGAAGTCCGACGTGTTGGCCAGCAGGAAGCGCAGCGTGTTGCGGATGCGGCGATAGCCGTCGACGACACGGGCGAGGATCTTGTCGTCGCCGGCGATGTCACCCGAATAGTCGCTTGCCGCAACCCACCTGCGGATGATCTCGGCGCCGAGCTTGTGGCTCACGCCCTGGGGTTCGATGCCGTTGCCCAGGCTCTTGCTCATCTTGCGGCCCTGCGCATCGACCGTGAAGCCATGCGTGAGCAGGCTGCGGAAGGGCGCCCGGTCGTAGAGCGCGCAGGCCACCAGCAGCGAACTGTGGAACCAGCCGCG
>JADZCL010000084.1 GCA_020851615.1 Rubrivivax sp. | reverse complement strand
GCCTCCATCATCGCCGCCTCGCGGTCCAGCCAGCCGTTGCGCGCGGCGGCCTCGAGCATCGCGTATTCGCCGCTGACCTGGTAGGCGAAGGTGGGGACGCGGAACTCGTCCTTCACGCGGCGCACGATATCCAGGTAGGGCATGCCGGGCTTGACCATCACCATGTCGGCGCCTTCGGCCAGGTCCAGCGCCACTTCGCGCAGCGCCTCGTCGCTGTTGCCCGGGTCCATCTGGTAGACCTTCTTGTCGCCCTTGCCGAGGTTTGCGGCCGAGCCGACCGCCTCGCGGAAGGGGCCATAGAAGGCGCTGGCGTACTTGGCGCTGTAGGCCATGATGCGCGTGTGCACGTGGCGCTGCTCCTCGAGCACGCCGCGGATGGCGCCGATACGCCCGTCCATCATGTCGCTGGGGGCCACGATGTCCACGCCGGCCTGCGCCTGCACCAGCGCCTGCTGCTGCAGCACGGCCACCGTCTCGTCGTTCTGGATGTAGCCGTGCTCGTCGATCAGGCCGTCCTGCCCGTGCGTGGTGAAGGGGTCCAGCGCGACATCGGTCAGCAAGCCCAGCTGCGGGAAGCGTGCCTTGAGCGCCCGCACCGCGCGCGGCACCAGACCCTCAGGGTTGGTGGCCTCGCGGCCGTCGGGTGTCTTGTGCGCCTTCTCGATGACCGGGAACAGCGCCATGACCGGTATGCCCAGGCGCACGCAGTCGTCGGCGACGGCGTACAGCAGGTCCAGGCTGCGGCGCTTCACGCCGGGCATGCTCGCCACCTCCTGCTCCTGGCGCTCGCCGTCGAGCAGGAACACCGGCAGGATGAGGTCGTCGGGTGCCAGAGCGGCTTCACGCACGAGTGCGCGCGTGAAGGCATCACGCCGCAGCCGGCGCGGCCGATTGGCCGGGAAAGGGGCAAAGGAACGCACGCGTTACATCTCTGATACAGTCGTCGGCGGATGATAGTCGCGAGACTCCCATCCCCTGCTTTTCCTCCCTGAGCAGGTGCCTTGGCGCGATGACAGCGACAGGGCTTGTCGGCCCCGGTTCATGCCGGGGCCTCTTTTTTGGCCGGACGCGTCGTGCCGGGCGTGCCAACCCGCGCCGCCGATAATGACCCGATGAGCAGCAGTTTCCTCTGGGTCAAGGCGTTCCACATCGTTTTCGTCGCCGCCTGGTTCGCCGGTCTGTTCTACCTGCCGCGCATCTTCGTGAATCTGGCGATGGTGGCGCCCGACAGCCACGCCGAACGCGAGCGGCTGCTGCTGATGGCGCGCAAGCTCTATCGCTTCACCAACCTGCTGATGGTGCTGGCGCTCGCCCTGGGCCTGGTCCTGTGGCTGGGCTACGGCGTCGGTCGGGGGCCAGGCAACGCCTGGATGCACGTGAAGCTGCTGCTGGTGGTGGCGACGATCGGCTACCAGCACGTGTGCCTGCGCCTGCTGCGCGACTTCGAGCACCTGGCCAACCGGCGCAGCCATCGGTGGTTCCGTGTCTTCAACGAGGTCACGGTGTTGTTGTTCGCCGCCACCGTGGTGCTGGTGGTGGTGAAGCCCTTCTGAAGCCGGCGCACGCGCGCTGCCGCGCCGTGGGTCCGCGCCATCGCAGTACGGCCACGCCGCTGGCGGCGGCGATGATCGCGCTGGTCGCCTACGCCAGCCTCTATCCCTTCAGCGGCTGGCGCTGGCCCGCGGGCAGCGGGCTCGCCTCGCTGCTGAGCTTGCCCTGGCCACCCTGGCTGATGCCGCTGGACGAAGGGCTCAACTTCCTGGGCTACCTGCCGCTGGGCCTGTTGCTGGCGCTGGCCGCGCTGCGCAGCGGCTGGCGCATGCACGCGGCGCTGCTGCTGGCGCTGCTGCTGCCGGCCCTGGTGTCCTACGTCGCGGAGGTGCTGCAGCACCTCCTGCCCACGCGCCACCCGTCGCTGAAGGACTGGCTGATGAACACGCTGGGGGCGGCCGCCGGGGCGGTGCTGGCCAGCCTGGTGCACGCCAGCGGTCTGCTGCAGCGCTGGCAGCGGTTGCGCCAGCGCTGGTTCCTGCCGCAGAGCGCAGGCGCGGTGGCGCTGCTGGCCCTGTGGCCATTTGGCATGCTGTTCCCGACCCCGGTGCCCTGGGGCCTGGGCCAGGTCGGCAACCGCCTGCGTGAGCTGCTGCAGGGGCTGCTGCAGGATGTGCCCTGGACCGAAGGAGCGGCCGCGCTGCTGGCGCCGGCGCCCGTGCTGCAGCCCTTGTCCCCGCTGGCGGAGCGTCTGACCGAGATGCTGGGCCTGCTGTCGCCCATGCTGCTGGCCTGTGCCGTGCTGCGCCCGGGACTGCCGCGCCTCGTGCTGGCAGCCGGTGCGCTGCTGCTGGGCTTTGCGGCGATGACGCTCTCCACCCTGCTGAATTTCGGCCCCGCACACGCCCTGGCCTGGCTCACGCCCGCGGCCACGATGGCCGCGCTCGGCGCCAGCCTGGCCGCACTGCTGGCGGCACTGCTGCCGCAGCGCCTGGTGATGGCCCTGGCCCTGGTGACGCTGACGGCATTGCTGGTGCTGGTGCACCAGGCCCCCACCGACCCCTATTTCGCGCAGACGCTGCAGGCCTGGGAACTGGGCCGCTGGGTGAACTTCCACGGCCTGGCGCAATGGGTGGGCTGGCTTTGGCCCTTCGCGGCGATTGCCTGGCTGCTGGTGCGGATATCGACGCGCGAGCGGCTTTCCTAGAATCGGCGCATGAGCTACTACAAGCACCACATCTTCTTCTGTCTCAACGAGCGCAAACCCGGCGAGGCGTGCTGCGCCCAGCATGGCGCGCAGGCAGCCTTCGAACACTGTGCCAAGCGGGTCAAGGAAGAGGGCCTGGCCGGCCCCGGCGGCGTGCGCGTCAACAAGGCGGGCTGCCTGAACCGCTGTGCCGGCGCGCCGGTGGCCGTGGTCTACCCCGACGAGGCCTGGTACACCTACGTCGACACCAGCGACATCGACGAGATCATCGAATCGCACCTCAAGCACGGCAAGGTCGTGGAGCGGCTGCTGCTGCCGCCCGAGGTCGGCCGCTGGTGAACGTGCACACGCGGCGCACGACGATCGCCGGCCCGGCCGGCTCGCTGGAGTGCGCTATCGACGAGCCGGGCGAGGCCACGGCGCGCGGCGTGGCGGTTCTCTGCCACCCGCATCCGCTGCACGGCGGCACCTTGCAGAACAAGGTCGTGCAGACGTTGGCGCGCGCCTTCGTGCATGTGGGCTGGCGTGCGGTGCGTTTCAACTTCCGCGGCGTCGGCGCATCGCAAGGGCAGTGGGACGAAGGTCGCGGTGAAGTCGACGACGCGCTGGCGGTGATCGCCGCGCACCGCGACGGCACGCTGCCCCTGGCGTTGGGGGGCTTCTCCTTCGGTGGCTATGTCGCCACGCAGGCCGCTGCGCAGCTGGCACCGGAACACAAACCGCGGCGCCTGGTGCTGATTGCGCCGGCGGCACGGAACTTTGCGCTGGCCCCGGTACCTCAGGACAGCCTCGTGATCCACGGCGAGGCCGACGACGTCGTGCCGCTTGCCGACGTGCTCGACTGGGCGCGTCCGCAGGTGCTGCCGGTCACGGTGGTACCGGCTACCGGCCACTTCTTCCACGGCCAACTGGCGCTGCTCAAGCAACTCGTCGTCGGCGCCTGGCACTGATGCCACGGCTGCGGCCGGCTTGACGCCTCCTTCCTCTCACCCCTGACCTCCCTGCTCGCAATGCGACTCCTGTTCACGCTGGCCGTGCTCCTGGGCCTGTGCCTCCCCGCGGGTGCCCAACTACCGCAACCGCCGGAAATCGCCGCCCGGCAGTACATCCTGATCGACCTCGGCAGCGGCCAGGTGCTGGCCGAACGCGAGGCCGACGCACAGGCCGAGCCCGCCTCGCTGACCAAGCTGATGACGGCCTACCTGGCCTTCAACGCCATCCGCGACGGCAAGCTCACGCTGCAGCAGAAGCTCCCGGTCTCGCTGCGTGCCTGGGAGGAGCGCAAGGGCGGCGGCTCGCTGATGTTCATCGACACCACCATGCAGCCCACGGTCGACGAACTGCTCAAGGGCGTGATCGTGCAAAGCGGCAACGACGCCTCGGTGGCGCTGGCCGAGGCGGTAGGCGGCACGCTCGACGCCTTCGTGCAGATGATGAACCGCCAGGCACAGGCCTGGGGCCTGAAGAACACCCAGTTCCGCAACGTCACGGGGCTGACCGAGCCCGGCCACTACAGCAGCGCGCGCGACGTGGCCACGATGGCCGCCAGGATCATCACCGAGCACCCGCAGTTCTACACGCTCTACTCGACGCGGCAGTACACCTACAACCGCATCAAGCAGGACAACCGCAACCTGCTGCTGGGCCGTGACCCGAGCGTGGACGGCATGAAGACCGGCTACACCGACGCTGCCGGCTACTGCCTGGTCGCCAGCGCCAAGCGCGAGATGGGCAACGGCCCGCGCCGACTGCTGAGCGTGGTGCTGGGCACCGCCTCACGCGAGGCACGTGCCGCCGAGAGCCAGAAGCTGCTCAACTGGGGCTTCTCGGCCTGGGATGCGGTGCGCCTGTTCGACGCCGGCAAGGCGGTGGCCACGGTGCCGGTGTGGAAGGGCACCTCGCGCCAGGCGCACCTGGGCGTGCCCGGCGCGCTCGTCGTCACCGTTCCACGCGGCGATGGCGGCAAGCTGCAGACCACCATCGAGCGCACCGATCCCCTGGTGGCTCCGCTGGTGGCCGGCCAGCAAGTGGGCACGATCAAGATTGCCAGCGCCGGCGGCACGGCGATCGCCACCCTGCCGTTGACAGTGCTCGAGCCGGTTCCGCTGGCGGGCATCTTCGGCCGCACCTGGGACGCCATCCGCCTGTGGGTCAAGTGATCCGCACCGGCACGCATGAGGGTCCGCAGCGCGCAGGCCTGCGTGCCAGAATGCCCGGACCCGCCGACGACGCAACGAGCCGTACACCATGACCGACAACCTCTGCTTCCTGAACGGCGAGTTCCTGCCGCTGTCGCAGGCCCGGGTCAGCGTGCTCGACCGCGGCTTCATCTTCGGCGACGGCATCTACGACGTGACGCCCGTCTACGGCCGGCGCCTCTTCCGCTTCGACGAGCACATGGCGCGGCTGCAGCGCGGGCTGGACAAGATCCGCATCGCGAACCCGGCTGCGCGCGACGAGTGGCTGCAGCGCTGCCGCCACCTGATCGCCGCGCTGGCCGAGACGACCGGCGCCGACGACCAGGTGATCTACATCCAGGTCACCCGCGGTGTGGCGCCGCGCGACCACGTCATGCCCGCGGGCCTGGTGCCCACGGTCTTCATGATGAGCAACCCGATGAAGGGCGTGAGCGCCGAGCTGCGCCACCACGGCGCCACCTGCATCACCGCGCGCGACTTCCGCTGGGCGCGCGGCGACATCAAGAGCACCAGCCTGCTGGGCGCCGTGCTGGCACGCCAGATGTCGGCCGACCAGGACGCCACCGAGACCATCATGTTCCGCGACGGCCACCTCACCGAGGCCTCGGCCAGCAACGTGTGGATCGTGCACGAGGGCGCGCTGCTCGGGCCGCCGCGCAGCGAATACATCCTCGAGGGCATCCGCGTCGAGTTGCTGCGCGAGCTGTGCGAGGAATGCGGCATCGCCTACAACTTGCGCCCGCTCACCGAAGCCGACGTGCGCAGCGCCGACGAGGTGCTGCTCTCCAGCGCCACCAAGGAAGTGCTCGCCGTCACGCGCATCGACGGTGAGCCGGTCGGCCACGGCGCGCTGCGCGGCAAGCCCGGGCCGGTGTATGCGCGGCTCTATGAGGCCTATCAGGCGGCCAAGCAGTCGATGTCGATCTGAGACGCCACCACGCACGCCCGGCCATGCGCCCGATCCCGCCCGAGGAAAGCCTGATCGAGTACCCCTGCTCGTTCCCGATCAAGGTCATGGGCGCGCAGGTCGATGGCTTCGTCGAGGCCATCGCCCACGTCGCACGCCAGTTCGACCCCAGCTTCGACCCCACCACCATCGAGCACCGCCCCAGCCGCGCCGGCACCTACCTGGGGCTGACGATCACCATCACCGCCACCAGCCGCGCACAGCTCGATGAGCTCTATCGGACGCTCTCCACGCATCCGCTGGTGAAGGTGGTGTTGTAGGGGGCGGGCGCAACGCGCAGGCTCTCAAAAGACCGCGCCCAGGCAACTGTCCCGCAGGTCCATCTGCTGATTCTTG
>JADZCL010000083.1 GCA_020851615.1 Rubrivivax sp. | reverse complement strand
TGCACCACCTGGGTCGGCGCCATCACCGTCAGCCAGTGGCAGATGTTCTCCAGCTGGCGCACGTTGCCCGGGTAGTCGAAGTCCCGCAGCCGGCGCATGGCCCCATCCCCGATGCGTTTGGCGTCGACGCCAAGCTGCTGCGCACTGCTGGCCAGGAAGTGGTGCACCAGCCGCGCAATGTCCTCGCGACGCTCGCGCAGGGGCGGCAGGCGCAGCCGGATCACGTTGAGCCGGTGGAACAGGTCCTCACGAAACGAACCCGCACGCACGCGCTGCTCGAGGTCCTGGTGGGTGGCCGCGATGATGCGCACCCGCGCCTGCAACGGGTGATGGCCGCCGACGCGGTAGTAGTGTCCGTCGCTGAGGACGCGCAGCAGACGCGTCTGCAGTTCGGGCGGCATGTCGCCGATCTCGTCGAGAAAGAGCGTGCCGCCTTCGGCCTGTTCGAAGCGCCCGCGCCGCAGGGCCTGCGCCCCGGTGAAGGCGCCGCGCTCGTGACCAAAGAGCTCGCTCTCGAGCAGCTCACGCGGGATCGCGGCGGTGTTGATGGCGACGAACGGCCCCCGGCTGCCGTCCGCACCCGCCGGGCCATGGCGGTGCAACGCCCGCGCCACCAGCTCCTTGCCGCTGCCGCTCTCGCCGGTAATGAGTACCGTGGCGCGGCTGCTGCCCAGCCGCCCGATGGCGCGATAGAGCTCCTGCATCGCCGGGGCCTGCCCGAGCAACTCCATGGAGGAGGTGTCGGCTGCGTCGTCGCGGCTGGCCTCCTCGCGCAGGCTCTCGTCGACCGCGCGGCGGATCAGCTCGACCGCCGCGGGCAGGTCGAATGGCTTGGCCAGGTATTCGAACGCACCACCCTGGAAGGCAGCCACTGCGTTGTCCAGATCGGCGTGCGCCGTCATCACGATCACCGGCAGCCGTGGCCGCTGCGCCTTCACGCGCTGCAGCAGTTCCAGGCCCGACATGCCCGGCATGCGGATGTCGCTGACCAGCACCTGCGGCTGCTCGTCCCGCAAGGCCTGCAGCAAGTCCCGCGCATCGGCAAAGCCCCGTGCAGTCAGGCCGGCGTGCGCCAGCGCCTTCTCGAGCACGAAGCGGATGGCGTGGTCGTCGTCGACGATCCAGATGGGCTTCATGGCAGCGGCAGGAGCAACTCGAAGACGGTGCGACCGGGCACGCTGCGGCACTCGATGATGCCTTGGTGCTGCTGCGCGAACGCCTGCGCCAGCGTCAGCCCCAGGCCCGTACCGCCTGCACGCGCGGTGACCAGGGGATCGAAGATGCGCTCACGCATGTCCTCGGGCACGCCGGGGCCGTTGTCCTCGACCTGCAGCACGAGCGCCAGGCGCCAGCGCTGGCCACCGATCGTGACCTGGCGCGCCGCGCGCGTGCGCAGGAGGATGCGCGGGGCACCCGGCGTGCCAGGTGCGCCGTGGAAATCATGGGCCTGCAGCGCCTGCGCCGCATTGCGCACGAGGTTGAGGACGATCTGCAGGATGCGCTCGCGGTCGCCGCGGAATTCCGGCAGCGAGGTGTCGTAGTCGCGCTCGATCCCGACGCTGCCGGCGTATTCGGCCCACACCAGCCGTCGCACATGCTCGCAGACTTCGTGCAGGTTGACGTCGCCGATGTGCAGCACACCGCGATGCGGCGCCAGCAGACGGTCGACGAGCGATTGCAGCCGGTCGGCCTCGTGCACGATGAGCTGGGCGGCCTCGAGCCCTTCGCCGGCGATGCCCTGCATCTGCAGCAACTGCGCGGCACCACGGATGCCGCCCAGCGGGTTGCCGATCTCGTGCGCGAGATTGCGCACCAACTCCTTGTGGGCCTGCGCCTGCACCTGCAGGCGCGCCTCGCGCTCATGGCGTGCCTGCACGCCGGTCTCCTGCCATTCGATGAGCAGCCGGGAGCCGTCGGCGTCGAAGCGGCTGACGATCAGGTGCACTGCGCGTTCCGGCGCTGCGGACCCCGGCTCGCCGGCGCTGGATACGCGCGCAAGGTCAGCGTCCAGCCGCAGGCGCAAGGCCTCCTGCGCGGCCACACGGCGCACGGCATCCTGCAGCGGAGCCGGGTCGACGACCCAGGTGCTGACACGGCTGCCCACCAGCCGCCGCCGCGCCAGGTTCAGCGCGTCCTCGATCGCGGCGTTGACGTACAGGCACAGCCCCTGCGCGTCGCAGACGGCGACCCGCGTCGTCAGGTGGTCGAAGAGGGAGTCGGCCCACAACGCGCGCGGTGGACTCGCGCGACCGGGCCGGGCGCTCACGGCGTGGGGAGCTTCGTGATCTCGCGCTTGAGGGCGGCGATGTCGGCTTCCTTGCGCGTGATGGAGGCCTTCATCTCGGCCACCCGGTCGAGGTAGCGCTGGTAGTTGCGCTCGTCGCCGCGACGCTCGGGCTCGCCGTTGTTGTAGTCCTTCTGCAGCGCGGCAAGCCTGTCCTCCTCGCGCTTCAACTCGTCCTGCAGGATGCGGCGTGCCTCGCTGTCGCGCTGGCGCTGCGCCGCCGGGTCGACGCGAGCCTCGCCCGGGGCGCGCGGCGCGGCCGAGGCTCCGGCACTGCCCGCAGCGGTTGCGGCCCGCGGTCGCGGCGCCTGGATGACGGTGATCGGCGTGCCTTCGATCGTGCGGCAGCCGCGTTCCTGCGCTTCCTTGGGCGTGATGGCATCGGTGTAGAGCACCGGCGGGCCCGGACAGCGGTAGACCTGCGCGGCGGCCGCCGCCGGCTGCGCATGGACGGCGGGCAGTGCGGACACCAGGAGGAGCAGCAGCCACGGCGGCGTCGATCGAACCAGGGAGCACAACGTCATCGGGTCACCTGCGGCGGATTCCGGTTCGGGCAGCCGCCCCACGGCGCGCTGCCTGCCTGGGGCGGCATTGTGAACCAGAGCCGGCCGCGGCCCCGACATCCTTCACAGGCTGTAGTACATCTCGAACTCCAGCGGGTGCGTGGTCATGCGCATGCGCTGCACTTCCTGCATCTTGAGGTCGATGTAGGCGTCGATATAGGCGTCGCTGAACACCCCGCCCTTGGTGAGGAAGGCGCGATCCTGATCCAGGCACTCCAGCGCCTGATCCAGGCTGTGGCACACCGTCGGGATCTGCGCATCCTCCTCCGGCGGCAGGTGGTACAGGTCCTTGGTCGCCGCCTCGCCCGGATCGATGCGGTTCTCCACACCATCGAGGCCGGCCATCAGCAATGCCGAGAAGCCGAGGTAGGGGTTCATCAGCGGGTCCGGGAACCTCGCCTCCACGCGCCGTGCCTTGGGGTTCTGCACGTAGGGAATGCGAATCGAGGCCGAGCGGTTGCGCGCCGAATAGGCCAACTTGACCGGTGCCTCGAAGCCCGGCACGAGCCGCTTGTAGCTGTTGGTGCCGGGGTTGGTGATCGCGTTCAGCGCACGCGCGTGCTTGATGATGCCGCCGATGTAGTACAGCGCGAACTTCGACAGGCCACCGTAGCCGTCGCCGGCGAAGAGGTTCTTGCCGTCCTTCCAGACCGACTGGTGGACGTGCATGCCGCTGCCGTTGTCACCCACCACCGGCTTGGGCATGAAGGTCACCGTCTTGCCATAGCTGTGCGCGACGTTGTGGATGACGTACTTCTGCAACTGCAGCCAGTCGGCACGCTGGACGAGCGTGCTGAAGCGCGTGCCGATCTCGTTCTGGCCCTGGCCGGCGACCTCGTGGTGATGCACCTCGACCGGGATGCCCAGCGACTCCAGCACCAGGCACATCTCGGAGCGCATGTCCTGGAAGGTGTCCACCGGCGGCACCGGGAAGTAGCCACCCTTGGTCCCGGGCCGGTGGCCCATGTTGCCGCCTTCCACACTGGCGCCGCTGCTCCAGGGCGCTTCGAGCGAGCCGATCTTCAGGAAGCAGCCCGACATGTCGACGTTCCACTGCACCTGGTCGAAGATGAAGAACTCGGGCTCGGGGCCGAAGTACGCCGTATCGCCGATGCCACTGCTCTTGAGGTAGGCCTCGGCGCGCCGCGCCAGGCTGCGCGGGTCGCGCTCGTAGGGCTTGCCGTCGCCGGGCTCAACGACGTCGCAGGTGAGGATCAGCGTCGGCTCGTCGAAGAAGGGATCGATGACGGCCGTGTCGGGGTCGGGCATCAACTGCATGTCGGATGCCTCGATGCCCTTCCAGCCGGCGATCGACGACCCGTCGAAGGCCTGGCCCGAGGCGAACTTGTCCTCGTTGAAGTGCGACACGGGGACGGAGAGGTGCTGCTCCTTGCCGCGGGTGTCCGTGAAGCGCATGTCGACGAAGCGGACTTCGTTCTCCTGGATCATCTGCATGACGTCGGCAACAGTCTTTGCCATCGAGGCTCTCCTCTGGGTGTCGGCGGCCGGCTGGCGGCCATGACGGGTTGATTGCGGTCGTTCGCTACGGGTATCGACTGGCCCTGGCGGCATTGGCCACGGCCGGCACACGAATTCTGTAAGCAGCTTGCGTGCCAGGCTCCGTGCCGCGCCGTTGCCTGCCGGCAGCCGGCGCCGCACGGATTGTGAGTCAGCTCAGACCGGGTTCGCGCACCATCACGGGGCACGATTTCGCACCAAGGCGGTGCAGCTGCGCCTGCAGTTGGGCATAGGCTTCGTCTACCGCGATTCCGCGTCCCTTCACGCCCAGTTCGATGTGCCGTCCGTGGATCGGGTGGTCGACACTGGGCAGGCTGAATACCTTCACACCCGGGTAGGCGACCTCGATCTCCTCCATCAGCGGAGTGAGCGCAGCCTCCATCGCGTCGAAGACCAGAACCGAGCGCTCGATCAGCGCACCGCTGCCGTGCAGGTGGGCGTAGCGCCCATCCAGCAGGCCTTCGATCATCGGGTGCGCCATCACCGGGAATCCCGGCATGAAGTGCACGTCGCCGACCGAGAAACCCGGGATCTTGTTGTACGGATTGGGAATCACCTCCGCCCCCTGCGGGAAGACGCCCATCTGCAGCCGCTGCAGGTTGTCGGGCCGCTCGGGCTCGAAGGGCAGGCCTTGCGCGCGTGCCATGTCCTGCATGCGCTCCTCGATCAACTGGCGCGCCTGCGCGTGCAGGGTCAGAGGCCGCTGCAGCGCAGCCGCGGCGCACTGGCGCGTGTGGTCGTCGGGCGTGGCCCCGATACCCCCGCAGCAGAACACGATGTCGCCGCTGCCGAAAGCCTCGCGCAACGCGGCGGTCAGGCGTGGGCGGTCGTCACCGACGTAACGTGCCCAGGCCAGCGCCAGGCCGCGCGCGCCCAGCAGTTCGATCACCTTCTGCAGGTGCTTGTCCAGGCGCTTGCCGGAGAGGATCTCGTCACCCACGATGACAAGGCCGAAGGCGGGCGTGTTCATGGCAGGGCAAGGGGGTCTGGTGCGGGTGGCTGGGGTGCGCCGGGGTGTGCCCGCAGATCGCGCAGGGCCGTCAGCGTGAAATGCGTGAACCACAGCGTGGCATAGGTGAACACGCTGGCGTAGGCCCAGGCGACCAACGGCATCACCAGCGGCGCGAGCATGAGCGCGGATGCGCCCAGCGCAAAGGCCAGCGTGGGCAGCGCAGACAGCAGCCCGCAGGCCAGCCCTGCCACGCGCAGCGCCCAGCGGCGGCGGTGCAGGACCTCGTTGCGCTCGAGGGGGCTCGCATGCTGCGCCAGGGCCACAAAAGACAGCACCCGGTAGCACAACCAGCCCCAGACCAGCGGCGGCAGCACGAACACGAGCGGCGGCACCAGCCACAGCGGCATGCTGGACACCAGCGCCACCACCGCGGCCAGCGCACACAGCAGCGACCAGGCCAGCG
>JADZCL010000082.1 GCA_020851615.1 Rubrivivax sp. | reverse complement strand
TGGTCGACCACCAGGACGAGTTCCAGCTCGCGATGGTGCTGGTGGCCGCGGCGCTCATCGTGCAGATGGTGCTGTGGATGCGCGCCCACGGGCGCACCCTCAAGCGCGAGCTGGAGCAGGGCCTGTCCGCGCAGGCCCGGCAACGCAACTGGTGGGGTGTGCTGGTGCTGGCGATGCTGGCGATCGCGCGGGAAGGCAGCGAGGCGGTGGTGTTCCTGTGGGGCACGCTGGCCGCCGCGCCGGCTGAGGAGTTGCCGCGTCTGGGCCTGGCGGCGCTGCTGGGGCTGGGTCTGGCGCTGGCCACCTTCTGGGCGCTGCAGCTCGGCGGCAAGGTGCTGAACTGGCGCAGCTTCTTCCGCCTGACCGAATTCATCCTGTTGCTGCTTGCTGCCTCGCTGGTGGTTACGGCGGCGGAAAAGTTGCAGCTGCTGGGCTGGTTGCCCGCGCTGCGCGATGGCATCTGGGACAGCTCGACGCTGCTGGGTGACATGGGTGGCGTGGGCGGCGTCGTGGCCGCGCTGACCGGATATCGCGCGCAGCCTTCGCTGATGACGCTGCTGGTCTGCATCGCCTACTGGGTCTTGATCGCCTTCCTGCTGCGCGGCTCGCGGCGGGGAGCGGCCGTGGCTTGAGTCCATGCCCGCATCGGCAGGCTGCCACACCCGACCGGGCATCCAGCCCGAGCGCCCACGGCTGGCCCTTGCGCCGGGCGGCGGTGCCTGGCAGCGGCGGCTGGCCGCCGTCGGGGAATGGTTGCGCACGCATGCCGGCCTGATCCGCGTGCTGCAGTGGGGGGTGGTGCTGGTCTACGCGGTGCTGCTCGTCGTGCCCGCGGTGCTGCCGCTGCCCGAGCGCACGGCGCATGTCTGGAGCAACGTCACGATTGCCGCCGAGTTTGCGTTCTGGGGGATCTGGTGGCCTTTCGTGCTGCTCAGCATGGTCTTGTTCGGTCGTCTCTGGTGCGGCGTGCTGTGCCCTGAGGGCACGCTCACCGAATGGGCCGCCAAGCGTGGCCGGGGCCTGGGTGTGCCGCACTGGATGCGCTGGAAGGGCTGGCCGTTCACGGCCTTCGTCTGCACCACGGTCTACGGGCAGATGGTGAGCGTCTACCAGTACCCCAAGGCGGCACTCGTCGTGCTGGGTGGCAGCACGGTGGCTGCGGTCGTCGTCGGCTACCTGTACACACGTGGCAAGCGTGCGTGGTGCCGCTACCTGTGCCCGGTCAACGGCGTCTTTGCGCTGCTGGCCAAGCTGGCCCCCATGCACTACCGCACCGACGAGACGACATGGAAGCGCTCGCTGGCGCTGGAGGCGGCGAGCCGGCCGACGATCAGCGTGCATCGCGTCAAGCCCCGGGCCGTCGACTGCGCGCCGATGCTGGACCTGCGCCACATGCACGGCGAGGGCACGTGCCACATGTGTGGGCGCTGCAGCGGCCATCACGACGCCATCGCGCTGCAGTGGCGTTCGCCCGCACAGGGGGTGGTCGAGGGCGCGGCGACCGAAGCCACGGCCTGGCAGACGGCGCTGATCGTCTTTGGCCTGCTGGGGGTGGCGATCGGCGCCTTTCACTGGAGCGTAAGCCCCTGGTTCGTCGACGTGAAGCAGGCGCTGGCGACCTGGCTGGTGGACCGCGACATCCTCTGGCCACTGGCTGACAACGCGCCGTGGTGGCTGCTGACGCACTACCCCGACCAGAACGACGTCTTCACCTGGCTGGACGGCGGCCTGCTGCTGGCCTACATCGGCGGCACGGCGCTGCTGTGGGGCGGCGTGACGCTGCTCCTCCTGGCGCTGGCCGTGCGCCTGGCCGGGCCGTGGCAGGTGCAGCGGCTGCACCATCTGGCGCAGGCGCTGATCCCGCTGGCGGGGATCGGCGTCTTCCTGGGGCTGAGCGCCATCACGCTGACGCTGCTGCGCGGCGAGGGCGTGCTGCTGCACTGGGCCAACAGCGCCCGGCTGGCGCTGCTGCTGGCGGCCAGCGGCTGGTCGCTGTGGCTGGCGGTTCGCATCCTGCGGCACTGGGGGCTGCGCAGCGGTCGGGTCGCGCGTGCGCTGCTGCCCGTGCTGCTGGCGCTGGCCTGGATCGGCAGCGCCTGGGGCTGGCTGTTCTGGTGGTGGTGAGCCGCGGCGGCCGTCAAGGCCCGGGCAGCAGCTCCTGCCGGTTGCGCGCGTTGGCCTCGATCTTGTCGCGCGCCAGCCACCAGGTCAGCAGGCGGCCTTCGGACCAGGCGGGCAGCTGGTCCTTCTGGTGGGGATGGAACTGGCGGTCGACCACGCCACCGGACACCACCGCCTCGATCTTCTCGTCGTCAGCCATGTCGGCGACCAGGCGCAGCGAGGCAAAAGCCTCGACGCCGAAGCCCCCCATGAACGGCGTGATCGCGCGCAGCAGCGTGCTGCCCGAGCCGCTCATCGGCTGCTCGGCATAGCCCAGCCAGTCGCGCCCGAAGCCGCTGCGCCGCAGCGGGCTGAAGAAGTGGATGCGGTGCTCGCTGCCCCACGTCCAGGCTGCGGGGTCGTTGCCATGGCGCGCCTTCAGCCTGGGCAGCACGCTGGCCGCGCTGCGGCGCACGAGGTCGGGCAAGGTCTCCTTCTGTGGCGTGCGCACATCGTCGAACCAGGGTGAGTCGGGCGTCTGCACCAGTTCATCGAAGCGCTCCTGCCACGCGTACCAACTGGCAAGCCATTCGCGCGCCAGCGCTTCACCCATCTCGTCGACGTAGGTCTCGTAGGCCAGCTGCTCGTAGAGCGCGTGGTAGATGAGCGGTGCGGCCTGGGCCTGTTCGTCGCGGCCGTCCCAGGCCGCAAGGATGCGTGCCGCGTCGGCGGTGGCGGCGTCGGCCTGCAGCGCCGCCACCAGGGTGGGCAACAGGCGTGGGGCCTGCAGGTTGCGGGTGTCGACCATCAGCGCCCGCTGGTCCTCGGTGCGCATGCCCTTGCCCTGGCTCAGGACCTCGCCGATGCGGCGGATGCGGTAGCTCGACGCGAAGTAGCTCGAGTACGCGAACGGATAGCCATCGGGCCGGGTGTCGTTGTTGGCCGTTGCGAGCCAGTCGCGCGACGGTGAGATCGTGCCCGGCATCTGGTCCGGGGGGATGAAGCCGCCCCAGTCGTCGCTGCTGCCCGCGGGCCGCGGGTGGCTGCCGCCACCGCCCGGGCGCACCGGCACGCGTCCGGTGGCGCGGTGGCCGATGGCGCCGCTCTTGTCGACGAAGACGTAGTTGAAGTAGACGACGTCCATCGCCTGGGCCGCCCGGTCGACGTCGGCGACGTTCCTGGCCGTCAGCAGTTGGTCGAAGCCGATGCCGCCACCCTGCAACTCGGCGGGTGCCAGGCGCAGGCTGAGCAGGGTCTGGCCGTCATAGCCGAACACCGGCCCGCTCACGACCGGCCCGCGCGAGGTCGTGCGGATGCGCATCGTCTCGGTGCGATAGCCGCCCGGCGCATCCTTGTCCTTGATGCGGATGACTTCCTCGATGACCTGGAACGGCTTTGTCGTGCTGCCATCGACGTAATGGTCGGGTCGGCCTGGAGCCACCTTCTCGATGTACAGATCCTGCGAGTCGCCATAGGCGTTGGTGACGCCGAAGGCCACGTGCGCCGTGCGCCCGACCTGGATGCCGGGCACCGCCGGCAACGCGGCCCCGACGGCCTGGATCTGCGGCGTGAACAAGCCCACCGGGTGCCAGATGCCCGGCAGCATGCGCGCGTCCAGGTGGGGGTCGTTCACCAGCACCGCCGCCCCGCTGGCCGAGCGGCTCCTGCCGATCGCCCAGTTGTTGCTGCCGACGGCAAGCGGGGCCTGCAGCGTGCCGGTGGGCTCGCCCAGGCCCGCCAGCAGTTCGTAGCCGGCG
>JADZCL010000081.1 GCA_020851615.1 Rubrivivax sp. | reverse complement strand
CTGGTCCGTTCCGCCTTCAGCACCGCGTTGCGCACCCAGGCCGTGCCCGAAGCCGCAGGCAATCATGCCGCACAAGTGCGGTTGCGCCCTTGCTCCTTGGCCTGGTACAGGGCGCGGTCGGCGCGGGCCAGCATCGCGTCGAGCGTGTCTTGCGGGCCGAGCCAGGCGGTCAGGCCAATGCTCACGCGGCAGTCCAGCGGGTGGCCACTGGCCAGTGCAGCATGAATGCGCTCAGCCACCCGTTGGGCGTTTGCCACTCCGGTCTCGGGCAGCAGCAGCGTGAACTCCTCACCGCCGTAGCGCCCCAGCCTGTCCTGACGACGCAGCAAGGCGTTGGTGGTGCGGGCAAAGTGCGCCAGGACGGCATCGCCATGCTGGTGGCCGAGGCTGTCGTTGACCAGCTTGAAGTGGTCCAGATCGAGCATCATCAGCGCCGGTCCCCGGCCGCTGCGCTGGCTGCGCACGATCTCGTCCTCGCACTGCTGCAGCAGGGCGCGACGGTTGTATGCCTGGGTCAGCGCATCGTGTGTGGCCAGATGCTCGAGTTCCGTCACGAGGCGATCCGAGGCCATGAGCACGGCACCCACGGAAAGCATGAGCGCCGTGAGCGAGAACGAGCCGATGTAGAGGGTCTGCACCAGGGAGGGGTTGAAGAAACCCTCGGCCTGCCGCCCCAATAGCGCCGTGATGCAGCGCCCAAGCAGTGCCACCAGATGCAGCGCCAGCAGAAACTCCACCATGCGCACGGGCAGACGCTGGTCGGCATGCTGCACAAGAAAGCGCAGATTGGCGCCGTAGATGCCCATCATCAATACGGTGAACACGACCAGTCGTGCCGGGTAGTTTGGCTGCTGGAAGGTGAACCACACAAAGACCAGCGCCGCGCCGACCAGGCAGGCCATCCAGACTCGCCATTGGGGCGCATGGTCGAGAAAGCGCTGGCAGCCGGCGTAGAACATCAGCGACCCCAGCATGATCGCCAAGTTGGCGCCAACGATCGTGAGCATGGGGTGCAAGGCATCGCGCGTGGCAAACAGGATCGAGGCGAGAAACCACAGCACCGGGGCTGCCGCCCAATTGGCCAGCCCGCGGATGTGCGCCGGGTACTGCAGACGCATGAGCAGCAACACGAGCGCCATGAGCATGGCCATGACACTGCCCAGGGCGATGAAGGAGCGCAGGTCAAAGGTGAACATGGGTCAGGCCTTCAGGGGCCGACGTGTTGGACGGTTCGTCTGCATGCGCTGCCGCAGCGCGTTTGTGGGCATCACCCGATCCGCAGTCGAATCGAGCGCGGTGATTGCCCAGACGTGGTGATGCTAAGCGGGCCTCTTGCCTGTGCCGCGCAGCCGGCCCGGCCACGGCTGGCACATGGCGGTTTGCTGCACCGGCGTGGTTCAGAATCGACATCTCGCCGCGTGTTGCCCGCTGCCCGTTGACCGACACGTGCTTCCACCCCGAATCCACATTCCGCACCGATGATGCTGAAGCACCTGCGCCGTACCCTGTTGGCCAACCGCCTCGCCGGGCTGGGTGCCGTACCGGCGCCGGCCAACACACCGGCGCAATTCCAGGCGCTCGTCGCCGCCGACAGCGCACGCTGGGGCGGGCTGATTCGCGCGCGCAAGATCACGCTTGAATGACTGGGGCTTCACGATGACCCACCGCTTTGACTGGACCACCGGCTATGCGAGCCAGCGCAGCCCTGTTTTCGCACGCAACGTCGTGGCCACCTCGCACCCGCTGGCGGCACAGGCGGGGCTGCGCATGCTGCAGCGGGGTGGCAACGCGGTGGATGCGGCGATCGCCACCGCAGCCATGATGACCATCGTCGAGCCCTGCAGCAACGGCCTGGGTTCGGACGCCTTCTGCATCCTGTGGGACGGCAAGCAGCTGCATGGGCTGAACGCCAGCGGCCGCGCGCCACAGGCCTGGACGGCGGAGTACTTCCGGCGCAAGTACGGTGATGGTCCCGCGATGCCCAAGCGCGGCTGGGACACCGTCACCGTGCCGGGCATGGTCTCGGCCTGGGTCAGCCTGTCCGAGCGCTTTGGCACGCTGCCGTTTGCCGACCTGCTCGAGCCAGCGGCCGAGATCGCCGAGCGGGGTTATGCCGTCCCGGTGGTCGTGAACCACAAGTGGACTGCCGCGGCGGGGCTGGCCGACTTGAGCGCCCAGCCCGGCTTCGCCGAGGCCTTCTTGCCGCATGGGCGTCAGCCGGCGGTCGGCGAGCGCTTTTGCTTCCCCGCCGCGGCGCGGGCGCTGCGCCTCATCGGTCAGTCCAAGGGCGAGGCCTTCTACCGCGGCGAGATCGCGGCGGCGATTGCAGCGCATGCCCGCGCGCACGGCGGCGCCATGACCGAGGCCGACCTGGCCGCACACCGCTGCGACTGGGTCGGCACCGTGAGCCAGGCCTATCGCGGCCACGAGTTGCACGAGATCCCGCCCAATGGGCAGGGCATCGCGGCGCTGATCGCGCTGGGCATCCTCCAGCACTTCGACCTCGCGGCGTTGCCGGTGGACGGCGTGGCCAGCCAGCATCTGCAGATCGAGGCCATGAAGCTGGCCTTCGCCGACGTCTACCGCTTTGTCGCCGATGCGGGCGCGATGCGTCTGACCCCGCAGGAGATGCTGGATCCGGCGTATCTGCAGAGCCGGGCCCGCCTGATCGATACCCGGCGCGCGCAGGACTTCGGTCCCGGCCACGCGCCCCACGGCGGGACGATCTACCTCACCGCGGCGGATGAGCGCGGGATGATGGTCAGCCTCATCCAGAGCAACTACATGGGCTTCGGCTCGGGCATCGTGGTGCCGGACTTCGGCATCAGCCTGCAGAACCGCGGCCACGGCTTCACGCGGACAGCCGGGCACGAGAACGAGGTCGGCCCCGGCAAGCGCCCATTCCACACCATCATTCCCGCCTTCCTGATGCGGGAGGGCCAGCCGCAGATGAGCTTTGGCATCATGGGCGGCGACATGCAGCCGCAGGCGCACATGCAGACGCTGGTGCGCATGCTCGACTACCGCCAGCACCCGCAGGCGGCCTGCGACGCGCCGCGCTGGCGCTACGACTCGGGCATCGTCAACAACGAGGCCGGCATGCCGGTCGCCACGGTCGAGGGCCTGCGTGCCCTGGGCCACGTGGTCCAGCCCTTTGCCGACAGCTACCAGGACTACGGCGCGGGCCAGTTCATCTGGCGGCTGGGGGACCCGGCCGTCGAGGGCTATGCCGCCGCCAGCGACCCACGTCGCGACGGCCAGGCCGCGGGTTACTAGAGGAGGGCGATCAAGGTGGATCTCGGACTGCAAGGGCGCTGGGCGCTCGTCTGCGCGGCCAGCAAGGGCCTGGGCAAGGGCTGTGCGAAGGCGCTGGTGGCCGAAGGCGTGAACGTCGTCATCACCGCGCGCGGGAGCGAGGCGCTCGAGGCCACCGCGGCGGAATTGCGGGCGCTTGCACCGTCGGTGCAGGTGCGCACGGCCGCAGGCGACATCGCCACGGCCGCGGGCCGCGCTGCGGCGCTGGCCGCTTGTCCGCAGGTCGACATCCTCGTCAACAACGCCGGCGGCCCCCCGCCGGGCGACTTCCGCGACTGGTCGCAGGCCGACTGGTCGAAGGCGCTCGAGGCCAACATGCTGACGCCCATCGAGCTCATCAAGGCCACGGTCGACGCCATGGCCGAGCGGGGGTTCGGGCGCATCGTCAACATCACGAGCGGCGCGGTCAAGGCGCCGATCGACGTGCTCGGGCTCTCCAACGGCGCGCGCAGTGGCCTTACCGGCTTCGTTGCCGGCGTGGCGCGGCAGCGCCGCCTGGCGGCGCGCAACGTGACGATCAACAACCTGCTGCCGGGTGTCTTCGACACCGACCGCATCCGCACCACCACGCGGGCGCAGGCCCAGAAGGCCGGCAAGAGCGAGCAGGAGCTGATCACCGCGCGCCTGGCCAACGTGCCCGCGGCCCGCCTGGGCACGCCCGAGGAATTCGGCGCGATGTGTGCGTTCATCTGCAGCGCGCAGGCAAGCTACCTCACCGGGCAGAACGTCCTGCTCGACGGCGGCGCATTCCCCGGCACCTTCTGACCGGCCCGCGATCCGTGCTGGCAGACGGCTAGCCTGTACCGGCGATGGATGCCTTGCTGCAATCACCGGCGGCGCAGGCCGCGCTGCTGGCTGCGGCTGGTGCGCTGGCCTTCTGGCTGCGTGATGTGCCGGGCTTGCTGGTGTCGTGGCTCAAGCGCTTCGTCATCTCCACACTCACCGTCGACTCGCGCGACGAGTTCCTGTTCGCGGCGCTGGTGGAGTACATGGACGCCCACCCCGCGCTGCGGCAGGTCAACCAGTTCACTGCGCGCAGCGTGCGCCAGGGCACGGCCTACCAGAGCCTGGCCGAGGACTTGCGTGCCGGCCAGGCGCCGCGTGCCTTTCTCTCGCCGGGCGAGGGGCTGCACATCCTGTGGCTCGAAGGGCGCCTGGTGTGGATGCGGCGCGACCTGCAGGTCGGCCAGAGCGTGTTCGAGCGCGTCAGCCTCTCGCACGCCGGACGCTCGGGGCGCTGGCTGGGCGAATTCCTGCAGCGCGCGATCGATGCGCGCGTGACCCGCGAGAGCGAGACGCTCTCCGTCTATGTGCCCAACCCGTTCCACGGCGGCGACTGGATGCGGGCGCGACTGGGCTCGCGCCGACCGCTGGCCTCGGTGGTGCTCAGGGCCGGCCAGGCCGAGGCCTTGCTGGCGGATCTGCAGTGCTTCTACGCCGCACGCGAACGCTACGCCGAGCTTGGCATTCCGTGGCGGCGCGGCTACTTGCTGCACGGTCCGCCCGGTACCGGCAAGACATCGCTGGTCACGGCGCTGGCGTCGGAGCTGCGGCTCAACGTGTGCACGTTGAGCCTGGCCTCGCCGGTGGTCGGTGACGAGAAGATCCACGCCCTCTTGGCTGGCGTCCCGCCTCGCTCGCTGCTGTTGATCGAGGACGTCGACGCCTTCTTCCGCCAGCGCGAGACGGCGCATGCTCAGGTGCGGCTGTCGTTCTCGGGTTTTCTCAACGCGCTCGACGGCGTGGCCACGCAGGAGGGCAACGTGCTCTTCATGACGACCAATCACGCCGAGCAGCTCGACCCGGCGCTGATCCGTGCCGGCCGCATCGATGCGCGCGTGGAACTGGGCCTGTGCGACGAGGACCAGTTGCGCCGCCTGTTCCTGAAGTTCCATGCCGACGATGCGGCAGCACGGGTGTTCGCCACCGAGCATGTGGCGCAGGGGTGGTCGGCCGCGCAGGCCCAGGCCGAGTTGCTGCGCCGCTTTGGCGCCATCGTGATGAGCGAAGGCCCGACGCTGCAGCGCGCCTGACGCGCCTGACGCTGCGCGGGCTCAGGGACGGCTGGAGGCCACGATTCCGGCTGCGATCAGCACGAACGCCAGGCCGTGATGGGGCTGTGGAGTCTGCCCGAGCCAGAGCGCCGAGAGCAGGGCGGCAAAGAGCGGTGTCAGGTTGTTGAAGAAGCCCGCCACGTTGGGGCCTGCCGCCAGCACGCCCAGGCCCCAGGCCCGGTAGGCGAGCACGGCAGGGCCGACGGCGATGAAGACGAGCGCGGCCAGCACCTTCATGTCGAACTGCGGCCACGGCGCGCCCACGGCGTGTTCGGCGCCGGCGGCCAGGCTTGCGAAGACGACGCCAAAGAGCGTCTGTGCAAGCAGGAACTCCGCCCAGTTCCAGTCGGGGCGGTTGGCGCCGGAGAGTGATGCCGAGGGTCGTGCCAGCAGCCAGCTGTAGACCGCCCAGCCGATCGCCGCCAGCAGCATCCACAGGTCTCCAGGCACGGGGCGCAGCGTGGACAGGCTGCCGATCTCGCCGCGCACCAACACGATCACCACGCCGGTCATCGACAGCAGCGCGCCGATCGCCTGCCCGGGCCGCACGCGCTCGCCGAAGAACAGTGCGCCGATCAGCAGCATCCACACCGGCGTGCTGGAGGCGATCAGCGTCACGTTGATCGGTGTGCTGGTCTGCAGTGCCAGGTACTGCAGCGAGTTGTACGCCCCCACACCGAGCAGCCCGAGCAGCGCCAGCGCCCGCCAGCGCTGGCGGATCTGGGCGCGCCGCGCGGGGGTCGCCACTGCGCCAATGCCCAGCGGCAGCAGCAGCGCCAGGGCCAGCAGCCAGCGCAGCGCATTCAGCAGCATGGGTGAAACCAGGGGCGCCAGCACGCGCCCCAGCAATGCGTTGCAGGCCCACATGAAGGGCGGCAGCGTCAGCAGCGCCGCAATGCGTGGCGTGAGCGTCATGCGTGGCCCGTTGTCTCGGGCCGAGGCGCACCGCAGTTCCAGCATTGCTCGAAGGGGCCCTCGACGATCTCGTGGCACGTGCGGCAGGCCCAGTGCCGGTGCGGCAGATGTTGCCATTCGTCGAGGAGGCGGCATGCCGTGGCGTGCTGCGCGTCGTCGTGCACCCAGACCTCGGGCAGGCACTGGTCGGGTGGGAGCTCGCCGGCGATGCTGCTGGCGTAGGCGCGCTGCACGCTGGCGTTTATGCCGGCTGCGCCGAGCTGGTCGGCCCACAGCGTGGCCAGGGCGAGGTTGGGGGCTTGCAGCACGCGTTTCATCGGTCTTTGCGCGATGGGCCCGGCCCTCGCTGGCGACGATGTTGCCACGCGGCGTGGACTGCCTTGCTGCCGGCATGGCTTAACCTTGCAGGCTCCGTTCGTGCACAGGAGGAGCGGCATGCCGCACGCAATCCAGATCCAGGCCTTCGGGGGCCCCGAGGTGATGCAGTGGGTCGACCTGCCCGTTGGCGAGCCGGGGCCGGGGCAGATCCGCATCCGGCACCGGGCCTGCGGCCTGAACTACATCGACATCTACCAGCGCACCGGCCTCTACGCGAATGCGCTGCCGCTCACGCTGGGCATGGAGGCCGCGGGCATCGTCGAGGCGGTGGGCGAGGGCGTCACGCACCTGGCGCCCGGTGACCGCGCGGCCTACGCCAGCCAGCCCCCGGGCGCCTACAGCGAAGTGCGCGTCATGCCCGCCACGGCGGTCGTCCGCCTGCCCGAGGGCATCGACTTCGAACCCGCGGCGGCCATGATGCTCAAGGGCCTGACCGCGCAGTACCTGCTGAAGAAGACGCTGCCCGCCGAGGGCCTGCAGCCGGGTGACCACGTGCTGTGGCACGCGGCGGCTGGCGGCGTGGGCCTCATTGCCTGCCAGTGGGCGCGTGCGCTGGGTCTGCAGCTGATCGCCACCGCGGGCAGTGCCGCCAAGTGCCAGCTTGCACTCGAGCACGGCGCGGCGCATGCCATCGACTATCGCCGCGAGGACTTCGTGGCGCGCGTGAAGGCCATCACCGGTGGGCGCGGCGTCAAGGTCGTCTACGACGGCGTCGGCAAGGACACCTTCGACGGCAGTCTGGACTGCCTGCGCCCGCTGGGCCTGCTGGCGAGCTTTGGCAATGCGTCGGGGCCCGTGCCGCCGTTTGCGCCGGGCATCCTCGGCGCCAAGGGCTCGCTGTACCTCACGCGCGCAACGCTCTTCACGCACCTGGCCTCGCGCCAATCGGTGCAGGCGATGGCCGAAGACCTGTTCGCCGTCGTGCTGTCGGGGCAGGTGAAGATCCGCATCGACCAGCGCTTTGCCCTGGCCGACGTGGCACTTGCGCACCGTGAGCTCGAGGCCCGGCGCACGACCGGCTCGACCATCCTGCTGCCCTGACCGCGATGCTGGACGCCAGGCGCCGGCAACTGCTGGCCGCGGCATGGGCCAGCGGCGGGGTGTCCGCACTGTGGGCCCAGACTGCTCCTGCGGCATCGTCGCCCGCGTGCGCGCTGTGCCGCGAACGCCTGCAGACGGTGGCGGCACTGCAGGCGCGCCTGCCCGCGGCCTGGGATGTCGGCCTGGCGCCCGAGCCGGTGCTGGGCGGTCAGATGCTCGTCGTGCAAGCGGGTGCGCGCAGCGCGCCACCGCTCTTGCTGGTGCACGGCCTGGGGCAGAACGGCTTCACCGATTGGATGCCCGTGATCGCACCGCTGGCGCGCCAGTGGCGTGTGGTTGCGGTCGACCTGCCGGGTTTCGGCTATTCGAGTGCGCCGCAGGCCAAGCTCTCGCCGACCCAGTTCGCGCGCGTGCTCGAGCGGCTGTTGGCACAGCTTGCCGGGCCGCCGGCCGTGGTGGTCGGTCATTCCCTGGGCGGTGCGGTGGCCCTGCGTCTGGCGGCGGACTTCCCCGCGCGGGTGGCGCGCCTGGTGCTGGTCGACGTGGCCGGCATCCTGCATCGCACCGCATTCGGCAAGCATGTGACGATCGGCCAGTTGCCCTCCGAAGGCTGGCCCGAGGTGCTGAAGGAGCCGACGGCGCGGCTGCGCGACCTTGGCCACATCCTCGTCGAGCGCGTCTTCGGCCTGCCCGACCTGACCGCCGTGTTGCGCGACAACGAGTGGCTCTGGCCGTTGCTGCTGCGCGACCGCAGCAACGTCAATGCCGCACTGGCGCTGATGGATGAGGACTTCACCGACATCGTCTACACGCTGGCGCAGCCGGCCCAGCTCATCTGGGGTGAGCTCGACACCGTGGCCCCGCTGCGCACCGGCGAGCTGCTGGCGCGCCGGTTGCAGAGGGCCCAGTTGCACGTGCTGCGTGGCCTGGGCCACACACCGATGAGCCAGGCGCCGAACGAGTTCCTGCGCCTGCTGCAGAGCGTGCTGCAACAGCCACCGCTTCGTCCATCGCCCGTACCGCCTGCCGACGGCCCGCTGCAGGATCTCGTCTGTACCGGCGAGGTCGACCGCCGCCTGGGCGGCCGCTACCGGGCCGTGCGCATCGAGCGCTGCACGGCACTGCAGATGGTGGACTTGATCGCCGAGCGCATCGAGGTGCGCGATTCGATCGTGCAGATGACCGGGGTGCAGGTGCGCAGTGCCGACGTTGCGCTGGCGATCACCAATTCGGAACTCGTGGCCACCGCCTGCGACTTTGAAGGCCGCATCGCCATCCGCAGCGATGCCAGCCGGCTCGACCTCGCCGGCTGCCGCCTGCAGGCACAGGCTTTTGCACTGCAGGCATTGGGGCGCTCGCGCCTGGTGGCCTCGGTGTGCCGGATCCGCGATGCCCTATTCCAGGGCAACTGGCACGCCGACCGCGAGCTCGAGGCCAGCCTGCTCGACCCGGGCGCCCCCGCGCCCGACGCGGCAGCGTCGGCTCCGGGTCGATCGTGACTGCCGCGCGCAAGGCGGCGTGCGCACAGGGGCAAGGGCCACGGCAACCTGCCTCAGGCCGGGACGGTGGCGGGCTGGCGTCGGTGACCGACCGCGGCACCACCACGAGGCAGTGCCGAGCGGTCTGGAGGGCCGACTTGAAGCGGGCTTCAGCCGCGGCGACGCCGGCGCGACAGCGCCAGCAGCGACGCCAGGCCGGCCAGTGCAAGCGTGCCGGGCTCGGGCACGCTGTTGCCGGGGTCGGCGATCAGGTTGAACTGGATGTCGTCAATGCCGATGTTCCAGTTCACGCCCCACTGGATGTAGGCCGACGAACCCCCTGCGTTGTTCGTAACCGAGAACAGCGAGAACCCCGGACCCGAGGCCGAACCGAGAATCGTCGGCGACCCGAAGTCGACATCGACGCCCGGGATGCCGGCGATCACTTGCCGTGCCGGGAGATCCGAGTGGAAGTAGCCTGCGAGCTTGAAGCTGAGCGAGTCG
>JADZCL010000080.1 GCA_020851615.1 Rubrivivax sp. | reverse complement strand
TCGTGATCGAGCTGCCGGCGGTGGCGCGCGAACCGCTGCTGCAGGCCCTGGCCACGCTGCTCGCCGAGCACGACATCCTGCGCGCCAAGGGCTTTGCCGCCCTGCCGGGCAAACCCATGCGGCTGCTGCTGCAGGCGGTCGGCCGGCGCCTGGAGTCGCATTTCGACCGCGCCTGGCGTGCCGACGAAGCACGGCGCACACAGCTCGTCCTCATCGGCCGCGCGCTCGACGCTGCGGCGCTGCGCGCCGCGCTGCAGCCGCTGGCGCTGGCGTGACGCACCTGCACCCGCCCACCCCCGCACCCCAGGCGCCGTGCACCTGCTGAACGCACGCCCCGGCGGCTTCGTGGAAGACGAGGCCGGCGTCGCCGAGCTCGGCCAGAGCGCCGCCGACATGGTGCTGCTGAGCTCCTCGGACAGCATGCTGGCGCTGCTGGCGGCGGCGCGCACGCGCCTGGCTGCAAGCGAGCCCGACTTCCCCAGCCTGCGCCTGGCCAACCTGCTGCAGCTGCGCAGCCACGCCTCCTTCGACCGCTACGCCGATGCCGTGCTGCGCCACGCGCGGCTGATCGTCGTCGACCACCTGGGCTCGGCATCGAGCTGGCCTTACGCCATCCAGGAGCTGGGCGCGATGGCACGCCGCCAGGGACAGGCGCTGACCCTGTTCTCCGGCGACCTGCACGCCGACCCGGCGCTGCTGGCGCAGGGCACGCTGGCCCCCGAGATCGGCCTGCTGCTGTGGCGCTACCTGCGCGCCGGCGGTGCGGCCAATGCACTGCAGTTCCTGCGCGCGGCGGCCTTCCACGGCCTGGGCCACGGCCGCGCACCCCTGCCGCCGCAGCCGTTGCCGCCGCTGGCGCTGCACGCCCCGGCGGCCTGGGTGGAGGGCAGCACAAGCGTCGGCATCGACACCCTGCAGCGTCACTGGCGGCCCGGCGCGCCGGTGGTGGCGCTGGTGTTCTATCGCGCGCACCTGTTGGGCGGCAACACCGAGGTCTTCGACGCCCTGGCGCTGGCCCTGCACGCGCGCGGCCTGAACCCGCTGCCGCTGGCGCTGGACTCGCTCAAGGAACCGGTGTGCCTGGCCACGCTGCGCGAGCTCTGCCGCAGGCACGAGGTGCAGCTGCTGCTCAACACCACCGCCTTCGCCGCGCTCGGGACGGGTGCGACCGACCAGCCGGCGGACGACCCGCAGGCCGCGCTGGCGGGCGATGCGCCGGTGCTGCAGGTGATCGTCGGCGGCAGCAACCGCGAGGACTGGCTGGCCGACAGCCAGGGCCTGCGTCCGCGCGACATCGCCATGCAGGTGGTGCTGCCCGAGTTCGACGGCCGCATCGTCACGCGTGCGGTCGGCTTCAAGGCCGGCAGCCAGCGCTGCGCGCACACCCAGCTCGACCTCGTGCGCTGGCGCGCCGAGCCCGATCGCATCGACTTCGTGGCCGAGCTGGCACAGCGCTGGTGCCGGCTGCGCGAGCTCCCCGCAGCCGCCAAGCGCCTTGCGCTGGTGCTGGCCAACTACCCTGGCAGCGAAGGCCGCATCGGCAGCGGTGTGGGGCTGGACACCCCGGCCTCGGTGATCGAACTGCTGCGGCTGCTGGCGCGCGAGGGCTACGACCTGAGCCACGACCCCCTGCCGACCGATGGCGATGCTCTCATGCAGCGCCTGCTCCAAGGCGTGGCCAACGACGCTGCGCAGTGGCCGCTGCGCCCGGCCCTGCAGAGCTGGCCCCTGGCTGCCTACCAGGCCCGGCTGGCCGCCCTGCCGGCCGGCATGGCCGATGCCATCAGCGCGCGCTGGGGGCCACCCGAGCACGACCCCATGCTGCGCCAGGGCCGCTTCATGATTGCCGGAGTGCGCCTGGGCAAGGTCTTCATCGGCATCCAGCCGGCGCGCACGCCGGTCGGGCCGCAGGACTACGCCAGCTACCACGACCCCGAGCTCGTGCCGCCGCACCACTACCTGGCGTTCTACTTCTGGCTGCGCGAGGTGTTCGCGGTCGATGCCGTCGCCCACGTCGGCAAGCACGGCAACCTGGAGTGGCTGCCGGGCAAGAGCCTGGCCCTGGCCGCGCACTGCTGGCCAGATGCCATCCTCGGGCCGCTGCCGCACCTCTACCCCTTCATCGTCAACGACCCCGGCGAAGGCGCGCAGGCCAAGCGGCGTACACAGGCCGTGATCATCGACCACCTGATGCCGCCGCTCACGCGCGCCGAGAGCCACGGCGCAATGCAGGCGCTGGAGAACCTGGTCGACGAGTACTACGGCGCCCTGCTGGTCGATGCCCGGCGCGCCGCACTGCTGCGCCGCCAGATCCTGGCCCTGGCGCAGCAGCAGCAACTGGCCACCGAGATCGAACTGCCGCCCGCGGCCGGTGAGGACGCGCTGCTCGAGCGCATCGACGCCTACCTGTGCGAGCTCAAGGAAACCCAGATCCGCGACGGCCTGCACGTCTTCGGCGTCGCGCCCAAGGGCCGCCAGCGGCGCGACACCTTGCTCGCGCTGGCCCGCTACGCCAGCGCCGAGGACGCCGAGGGCCTGCTCGCCGCGCTGGGGGCCGATCTGCTGGGCGACTTCGATCCCTTTGCCGACAACCCCGCTGCGGCCTGGCAGGGCGCACGGCCCGCATTGCTGCAGGCGGTGAGCGCAGCGCCGTGGCGCCACCACGGCGACACCCGCGAGCGGCTGGAGCTGCTGGCGCAGCGGCTGCTGGACAGCCTGCGGGACGATCCACCCGACCCGCCCGACCTGCCGCGCACGCGCGCCGCGCTGGAGCAGGTGCGCCAGGTGCTGGCACCGCGCCTGGACGCCTGCGGCGACGCCGAGCTGCGCCAGTTCAGCCGCGCGCTGCAGGGCCGCTTCGTCCCCGCCGGGCCGAGCGGCTCGCCCTCGCGCGGACGCGCCGACGTGCTGCCCACGGGGCGCAACTTCTACACCGTGGACACGCGCGCGATCCCGACCCCGGCCGCCTGGGCGCTGGGCGAACTGGCGGCCAGGCGGCTGCTGGAGCGCCATCTGCAGGAGCACGGCGAGTACCCGCGCACCATCGGCCTGTCGGTCTGGGGCACCGCCACCATGCGCACCGGTGGCGACGACATCGCGCAGGCGCTGGCGCTGATCGGCGTGCGCCCGCGGTGGGCGCCGGGCAGCCAGCGCGTCGGCGACTTCGAGGTCGTGCCGCGCGTGGGCCTGCAGCGTCCCCGGGTCGACGTCACGCTGCGCATCTCCGGGCTGTTCCGCGACGCCTTTCCCGCCACCGTGCAGCTCTTCGAGGCCGCGGTGCAGGCCGTCGCCGCGCTGGAGGGCGAGGACGAACACGACAACCCGATCCGCGCGCGCGTCGAGCGCGACGCCGCCGAGCTGCAGGCCGCCGGCGTGGCGGCGCAGCAGGCGCGCCGGCAGGCCGGCTGGCGCATCTTCGGCCCGCCGCCGGGCCACTACGGCAGCGGCCTGGACGAGCTATTTGCCAGCGGCCAGTGGCAGGGCGACGCCGACCTCGCCGCCGCCTACCTGCGCTGGAGCAGCCACGCCTGGGGCCGTCACGACGCCGGCAGCGATGCGCGCAGCGTGCTGCCGCGGCGCCTGGCCGAGGTCGAGGTGGTGCTGCACAACCAGGACTGCCGCGAACACGACCTGCTGGACTCCAGCGACTACTACCTCTCGCAGGGCGGCATGGCGGTCGCCGTGCGCCAGCTCAGCGGGCGCCAGCCGGCCCTCTACCACGGCGACCACGGCAACCCCGCGCAGCCGCGCGTGCGCACGCTGCGCGAGGAGATCGGCCGCGTCGTGCGTGCCCGCATGACGAACCCGAAGTGGATCGAAGGCGTCATGCGCCACGGCTACAAGGGTGCCTACGAGATCGCCGCCAGCGTGGACTACCTGTTCGGCTTCGACGCCACCGCGCAGGTGGTCGGCGACCACCACTACGCCATGGTCGCCGACGCCTACGTGTTCGACGGCCACACGCGCGCCTTCATCGAGCACCACAACCCGCAGGCCCTGGCCGACATCCTGGCGCGGCTGCGCGAAGCGATCGCACGCGGCCTGTGGCAAGCGCCCGGCGAGCGCAGCGCGCGGCTGGACGCGCTTGCGCTCGCGCACGACGAACGCATGGAAGGCGGCGCGCGCTGAGCGCCACGGCCTGCCCCGCACAACCCCCCACCGCGCCCGGCACCTGCACACAGCCCCATGAACACCGACCCAGCCCTGGCCGAAGCGCCCGCCTTCCCCTTCAGCGCCATCCTGGGCCAGCCGCAGCTCACGCGCGCCCTGCTGCTGGCAGCGGCCGATCCGGGCCTGGGCGGCGTGCTCATCGAAGGCCCGCGCGGCAGCGCCAAGTCCACCGCCGCGCGCGCCCTGGCGGCCTTGCTCGCGCCCGCGCCTTTCGTCACCGTGCCGCTGGGTGCGTCGGTGGAAAGCGTCACCGGCAGCCTGGACCTGGAACAGGCGCTGGCCGGCCACGCCCTGCGCTTGGCGCCCGGGCTGCTGGCGCGCGCGCACGGCGGCGTGCTCTACGTCGACGAGATCAACCTCCTGCCCGACGCCCTGGTCGACGTGCTGCTGGACGCCGCCGCCAGCGGCGTGCACCACGTCGAGCGCGACGGCATTTCGCACCGGCACGCGGCGCGCTTCGTCCTCGTCGGCACCATGAACCCCGAGGAAGGCGAGCTGCGGCCGCAGCTGCTGGACCGCCTGGGCCTGGCGGTACGCCTGCACAACACGGTCGAGCGCGTGGAGCGCCAGGCCATGGTGCGCGCACGGCTGGCGTTCGACGCCAACCCGACCGCCTTCCTCGCCGCCCAGGCGCCGGCGCAGGCCCGTCTGCAAAGCCAGCTGCAGCGCGCCCGCGAGCGCCTTCAGCACCCTGCCCCCGACAACGCCCTGGCGCTCAGTGACGAAGTCCACGACGCCGTCAGCGCGCACTGCATCGGCGCCGGCGTCGACGGCCTGCGCGCCGACCTCGTCATGCTGCGCGCGGCCCGCGCACTCGCGGCGCTGGACGATGCGGCGCAGGTCGGCCTCGCCCACGTGGACGAAGTGGCCGAGCTGGTACTGGCGCACCGCCGTCGCCCGCCCGCCGAGCCCACCCGCCACAACGACGTGTCACAAGCTCGACCGCAGCCGGCAAGGCAAGCCCCGCCCGACCAGGACCGGGCCGAGCACACCGACAGTGCCGACAGCGGCGACAGCGGCGACACCGGGACCCCGAACCGCGACTCGGCGCCGGACGGATCCGACTGGGGCGCCCTGCCGGCACAGCCCGTGGCCATGCTGGCGCCGGCGGCCCTGCCGGCGTGGACGCCGTGGCAGGCCGCCAAAGCAAAAAAAACCTGAGCCCCTCGCCAGCACGGCCCGGACGCCACCGGGTGCGCGAGGGGCGCATGAGCGGCGATCTGCCCAGCGCCCAGCCGGCGCTGGCCGGCGGTGTGCGGGCCGGCATCGATTGGCCGCGCAGCCTGGCCGCGCGCGGGGCACAAGCCCTGCACGCGGCCCACCTGCGGCCGGCGCAGCGGCAGGCGCGGGCCGCAGCGCTGCACTGCTTCGTGCTCGACTGCTCGGCCTCCATGCTCGCCGCCGAGCGCCTGGCGCTGGCCAAGGGCATGCTGGCCGAACTGCTGGCACAGGTCTACCGCTGGCGCGACCGTGCCGCCGTGCTCGGCTTCGGCGGCGCCGGCATCGACGTCTGGCAGGCGCCGGGCCCGGCCGCGGTGCGCCACGCCCCCTGGCTGGCCGCCATCGGCGGCGGTGGTGGCACCCCGCTGGCCGACGCCCTGCGCGCCGCCGACGCCTTGCTCGCCCGCCACCGCCAAGGCCCGCGCTGGCTGTGGCTGCTCAGCGACTGCCGCAGCCGCCAGGCGCCGGCCCGGCCGCGCCACGCCGAGCACATCCGGCTCCTCGACTTCGACCTCGCCCGGCCACCGCTGGGCCAGGCGGTGGCGCTGGCGCAGAGCTGGGGTGCCGTCCACTGTCCGGCGCCACGTCCGGCAAGGCCTGGCGCAGACAAGGCCTGAGCCGCTTGACGCACACCGTGGCGCGCGTACGCTTGCCGCGGCGGCATTCATGCCTTATTGCACGCAAGCGGCCGGCGCGGCTGCGGCAGGCCGCCCGCCCGCGTGCCGATGACAGACCGTGCTGCTGCATCCTGCACCGCGTCCGCCATGCTTCAACGGCTGATCGACCTTCTGCTGCGAACCGCCCGCACCCGGCTGCTGCCAGCCCTGGTGCTGGGCGTCTTGCTGCTGCTGGGCCTGTCGGTGCTCCAGCGGACCGCGGCGCCACAAGGGGAGGTGTTGCCGCTGGCGGTGTGGGAGGAGGACGCGGACGCCGCGCCGCCCGACCTGCAGGTGGTCGCGCAACACCTGCAGGCGCAGCCACGGCGCGCAGCGGTCGACACCCTGCTCTCGACCCGGCCCTTCTGGATAGGGATCAGCGCCACGGCGCCGCAGCCGGGCCTGCCATGGGCGGTGGCACTCGAGTCGCGCCAAGCCATGCGCATGGAGTGCTTCGATCGCCACAGCGGGCAGGCCCTGGGTGCTGCCGACCGCGACCGCTCGCACGGCGCGGTCAAGGCCGCCGGCGCGGGCTTTGCACTCCACCTGGACGCGACACAGCAGCAGGTCGACGCCTTGTGCCGGGCCGACTTTCGCGGGCCGGCGCACGTCGCAGCCGTGGTCTGGACGCGCAGTGCGCTCGACGCCGCCATCGCCTCCTGGCAGACCTCGGGCGCCGTCATCGAGGCTGGCCTGGGCGTGCTGGTGCTGTCCATGGCCTTCAACGCCTTCATCGACCGCAGCCTGCTCTACTGGGCCCTGGTGGGCTGGCTGATCGTCAGCCTGCGCATGGCGGCGCTGTCGCAGGGCACCGATTTCTCGGTTCTCGGCATGCCCGTGGCAGCCGCCTGGCTGGTGCCGATGCGGCAGTGGACGGCCTGCCTGTACCTGCTCAGCACGATCGGTGTGTTCAGCCTCCTGTTCGGCCGCGAGTTGCACACGCTGAAGCTGACCTGGCTGCTGCGCCTGCAGTGGGCCGGCGGGCTGGTGGCCCTGCTGCTGTGCGCCGTGCTGCCCTTTGAGTCCTTCCTGCCCGTGCTGTGGGCACTGACGCTCGGCCTGGCCGTCGCCAGCCTGCCGGCGCTCTACAAGATCCTGGTCCACATGCGTTCGCAGCCCGGGTTCTGGTACGCCGCGTCGCTGCTGGTCACCGCACTGATTGGGGTGAACGCGGTGCTGTCGGTCTCGCTGGGGCTGCCCAACATGCTTGGCGGCTTCAACGGCGCAGTCGGGGCGCTGCTCTCGGCGCTGCTGGTGTCGGTGGCGGTGGCCGCACGCCTGCGCAGCGACCGCGAGCTGCGCGAGCGCGCCCAGCAGCGGCTGGCCAGCGCCTACGCCGAGTCACCGGTCGGGTTGTTCAGCGTCGACGCCGCGGGTCTGATCGTGAACGCCAATCCGGCATTCACGACCATGGTCGGTGCGGCATCGGAGCAGGCCCCGCAGCGCCTGTCCACGCTGTTCGACGACCAGGTGCAGCAGGCCTTTGCCGCGCTGCACGGCAGCACCGGGGTGGAGGTCAGCGAGTTGCAGGCGCGCCTGCTGCCAACATCGACGGCCGCGGGTGGCTCAGCCGCTGAGCGCTGGTTCGCCATCAAGGCCACGCGCAGTCCCACCGGCCGCGTCGAGGCCTCGCTGCAGGAGATCACCGAGCGCGTGCGCGCCACACGGCGGCTGGAGTTCCTGGTCAACCACGACCCGCTTACCGAATGCCTGAACCTGCGCGGCCTGCGCCGCCAGGTCG
>JADZCL010000079.1 GCA_020851615.1 Rubrivivax sp. | reverse complement strand
CTCCCAACGAAATCAGTCAAGGTGTGCCGATGAACAAGTCCTACAGCATCCGCTCGCGCCTGAACGGGTTGTTTCTCGTGATCGTGGCCAGCTTGCTGGGCGTGATGGCGGCCATCAACTACCAGGCCGGCCGGATCGAGCGCGAAGCGGCCCTGCAGGAAGACCTGAAGGCGATCGTGGCGCGCTTGTCGGGCAGCCTGCCCGCGGCGCTGTGGAACTTCGACCAGGGCCAGATCGACCGCATCATCGCCGCCGAGATGGGCGCGCGCTTCATCGAGTCCATCGTCGTCGAGCAGGACAAGAAGGTGGCCGGCGGCATGGCGCGCGACGCCGCGGGCAAGACCGCGACGATCAAGGCAGCGCCTGCTGCCGGTGAATCGGCAGCATCCGCGCCGCTGTCCTATACCGACTCGGGCAAGACACAGGTGCTGGGCAGCGTGACGGTGAACATCTCCTACGCCACGATCCGCCAGGCCATGCGGGGTGAACTGATCCGCCAGAGCGTGCAGGCTCTGGTGCTGGCAGCCATCTTGCTGGCGGCGCTGTCGCTGAGCCTTTCGCGCGTCGTGCTGCGCCCGCTGGGCCAGGTGCGCGACGCGCTCGAGCAGATCGGCGCCGGCGAGGCCGACCTCACGCGCCGCCTGCCGCTGTCGGGTAGCGTGGAGTTCGTTGGTATCGCGCAGGGCTTCAACGCCTTCGTGCAGCGGCTGGAAAATGTCATTCAGCAGGTCCGCAGCCAGGCCGAGACGGTCTCGGTGGGCTCACGCGAGATCGCCGACGGCAACCTCGACCTCTCGCACCGCACCGAGGAGACCGCCTCGCACGTGCAGGCCATCGCGCAGACCGTGGCGCAGATCCGCCACAGCGTGGACGTCAACGCCGAGGGTGCGCAGACGGCGGACCGCTGCGGCCGCGAGGCGGCGGCCATCGCCGACCGCGGCGGCGCCATGATGGACCGCGTGGTGCAGACCATGGGTGAGATGAGCACCAGTGCCGGCCGCATCACCGAGATCACGAGCGTCATCGACGGCATCGCCTTCCAGACCAACATCCTCGCGCTCAACGCCGCCGTCGAGGCCGCACGCGCCGGTGAGCAGGGTCGTGGCTTTGCCGTCGTGGCCGGCGAAGTGCGCAGCTTGGCACAGCGCAGCGGCGAGGCCGCGCGCGAGATCAAGGCGCTGATCGACGATACGGTCGCCCGCGTGGGCACGGGCCAGCAACAGGTCGATGCGGCAGGGCACACGATCAAGGACATCGTCGGCGCCATCCGCAAGGTCGGGGACATCCTCGGCGAGATCACCCAGGCCTCACAACAGCAGCGTGAGTCGATCGGCCAGGTCAGTGATGCCATCGCCAGCATCGACGAAGCCACGCAGCGCAACGCGGCCCTGGTCGAGCAGGTCAGCGCCGCCGCGTCCAGCGTGCGCGAGTCGACCAGCGGGCTGGTCACCGCCGTGGGGACGTTCACGGTTTCCACCCCGGGCTGAGCGGCGCCTGCGGCGTCTGTGCATCCCCTTCGTTTCACCACCGCCCGGAGGTTTCGGGCACAACCCAAGGAGTCCTCCATGAAGGCACCCAAGATGATTCGCTGGCTCACGACCCTGTGCCTTGCTGGCATGGGCATGGCTCTGGTCGGAAGTCCGGCGCTGGCCGCCGGCAAGAACTGGAAGGTCAGCCTGGCGCAGATGCCGGGCTACGCCGAGAGCACCGACAAGGGCGTGCTCGTCGACCTCGTGAAGGCGCTGGAGAAGGTCTCCGGCGACAAGGTCGAGTTGCAGGTCGTGCCCTTCTCGCGCTCGATGACCGACGTGCAGGGCAAGAAGGTCGATCTGCACATGCCGCTCATCCAGTTGCCGGGCTCGGAGACGGGCACACCCAAGTTCGACTATTCGAAGGAGACGATCTTCCACGTCAACTTCGCCCTGTACTCGAACAAGAGCGTTGACGTCTCGCCGGCCACGGCCAGCAAGTTCAAGGTCGAGACCGACCAGGCGCATGTCGACTACTTCGACTTCCCGATCGTCGCCTCCAGCAACATCGAGAGCAGCCTGAAGAAGGTCAACGCCGGGCGCGTCGATGGCTTCATCTTCGCCGACGTCGCCTCGGATCCCATCGTCAAGGCCGCGGCGCTCACCAACATCAAGCGCCAGCTCTACAAGCGCTTCGACGTCAAGGTCGTGCTGCCCAAGGGCGAACGCGGCGGTGCCGCCGACAAGTGGCTGACCGAGAACATCGGCAAGCTGCGCGCCAGCGGCGAGTACAACCGCATCATGGGCATGATCGATACGCCGTTCCAGCCCTGAGGGGACTGCGTGTGGACCGGGCGTGCGGCCTCTGCGCCTGCCGCACGCCCCAGTGAAACCCTAATGCCGCCTGCGGCAAGGCGATCGCTACACTGTGACGTTTCATTTCCCGCCCCACTGCGGAGGAGTCACGTCACATGGATCGTCGTTCCCTGATCAAGCACGCCGGCATCGCGGGCGTCCTGGCTGCTGGCGCAGCGCCTGCGGTGCATGCCCAGGCGGCCGTGCGCTGGCGCCTGGCCACCAGCTTCCCCAAGGCGCTGGAGACGCTGCACGGTTGTGCCGTCAAGTTCGCCGAGACCGTGAAGGCACTCTCGGGCGGCAAGTTCGAGGTCTCGGTCCACGCCGCCGGCGAGCTCGTGCCGGCCTTCGGCATCGTCGACGCCCTGAACGACGACGCCATCGAGATGGGCGAGACGGCGGCCTACTACTACACGGGCAAGGATCCGTCCTTCGCCTTCGGCTGTGCCGTGCCCTTTGGCATGACCGCGCAGCAGAACCAGGCCTGGAAGCTGCACGGCAACGGCCACAAGCTGATGGACGAGCTGTACGGCAAGTACAACTTCTTCGGCATCAGCGCGCTCAACACCGGCACGCAGATGGGCGGCTGGTACCGCAAGGAGATGAAGTCCGTCGCCGACTTCAAGGGCTTGAAGATGCGCCTGGGCGGCGGCGTGTTCGGTGAGTCCATGGCCAAGCTGGGCGTCGTCTCGCAGAACATGCCGGGCGGCGAGGTCTACCAGGCGCTGGAGAAGGGCACGCTGGATGCGGCCGAGTTCGTCGGCCCCTACGACGACGAGCGCATGGGCTGGAACAAGGTCGTCAAGTACTACTACTACGGCGGCTGGTGGGAAGGCGGCGCCGACCTCGAGTTCTTCATCAACAAGAAGGCCTTCGCCAAGCTCTCGCCCGACAACCAGGCCATCGTGCATGCCGCCGCCGCAGTTGCCTACAACGACGGCACGTCCAAATACATGTACCTGAACCCGATCTCGCTCAAGCGCCTGGTCGCCGGCGGGACGCAGTTGAAGCGCTTCCCCAAGGCCATCGTCGCCGCAGGCTTCAAGGCGGCCCAGCAGGTGTACACCGAGCACAGCGACAAGGACCCGCAGTTCAAGAAGATCTACGACGACATGCGTGCCTTCCAGCGCGACCAGATCCTCTGGAACCGCATCTCCGAGCTGGTGTTCACGCAGGACATGGCGACCTTGAAGATCTGAACCTCTGGCTCTGGCCGCGTCGCTCCGGGCGGTGCGGCACCCAGCAAAGAAACCGTGGCCCTCGAGCCGCGGTTTTTCTTGGCCTGCAACGACGCGGGGGTCCAGCGCCTGCAGCACCATGCGCTGCTAGCGTTTGCCCGCGGCTTCCTTCAAAGCCTTGCTCACGTCGTCTTCCTCCTGCTCGGAGGACGTGGCTGGCGCGGGGGCTTCCAGCCCGGGGATGGACACCTCCCCGCCGGCCGGTGCGGCGCCCGGGTTCGCGGCGTCGGCCGGCGGCTCGCCCTGGTCGCGCTCGGCGTTTTCCTCGTTGAGCTGCTCGAGCAGTTGTTCGCCCACGGCCTTCATGTCGACGTTGATCTTCTTGTCGAGCTGGCTGGTGACCAGGCCCGGGAAGGCGATCAGGATGCCGACCATGGTGAGCTGCAGGATCAGGAAGGGGATGGCGCCCTTGTAGATCTGCATCGTCGTCACCGGGGCCATGGTCTTGCCGGTCACGGCGTCGACATAGGGCT
>JADZCL010000078.1 GCA_020851615.1 Rubrivivax sp. | reverse complement strand
GGTGTCCACCACGTGCCCCCGCCCTACGCCTATCGCTGCCCTTTCGGCAGCCGCAGCGCCAAGGCCTGCGGCGAAGCGGCTGCGCAGGCGGTGGCCGAGCGCATCGACAGCCTGGGTGCCGGCGCAACCGCGGCAGTCATCATGGAGCCCAACGCGGGCACCAACGGGATCGTCCCGCCGCCCGGTTACTGGCCGGCCCTGCGGCGGCTCACCCGGGAGCGCGGGGTCTGGTTGATCGCCGACGAGGTGATGAGCGGCTTCGGGCGCTGCGGCCACTGGTTCGCATGGCAGAAGCACGGCCCGGACCAGGCACCGGACCTGATCACCTGCGCCAAGGGCCTCACCGGTGCGGCTGCGCCTCTGGGCGCGGTCATCGTCTCGGCGCCCGTCTACGCACGCATCGCGCAGCGCATGCTGGCCACCGGGCTCACCTACTGCGGGCATCCGCTGTCGTGCGCAGCGGGTCTGGCGGCCGTGCGCACCTATCGCGAGGAAGGGCTGATCGAGCGTTCGCGGCACCTGGGCGCGTGGCTGTTCGAGCGCCTGCAGCGGCTGCAGCAAGGCCACGCCGTGATCGGTGACGTGCGCGGCGGCGACGGGCTGTTTGCCGTCATCGAACTGGTTGCCGATGGCGCGACACGCGCGCCGCTTGCGCCCTGGCCGCAGACACCGCCCGCACTGGCTGCATTGCTGGCCGACGCGCTCGCCCAGGGCCTGTCGTTGGCCAGCCGGGGCAACCTGATCATCCTGGCGCCGCCGCTGGTCATCGGCGAAGCCGAGCTGGCCGACGCCATCGACCGGCTCGACGCGCTGCTCTCGCGCCACTTGCCAAACTGAAGGGACCGCTGCCATGGCCTTTCGCCTGACCTACGCCAGCATGTTCGACCCGCCCGCCAGCATGCACGAGGCGTTTGACGCCGCACTGGCGCACCTGCGCAGCACGCTGGGCGCCACGCACGGCCTGTACCTGCAGGGTGCCGACGTCATGCGCAGCCGCACGCAGCGGCTGGTCTCACCGATCGACACGCGCCTGGATCTTGGCCACTTCGCCCTCGCAACACCCGCCGACGTGGACGCCGCCATGCAGGCCGCAGCCCAGGCCTACCCAGCCTGGCGCGCCACGCCGCTCGCGCAGCGGGTCGCGCTGCTGCGCCGCACCGCTGAATTGATGCAGCAGCGTGTCTACACGCTCGCCGCGGCACTGGCACTCGAAGTCGGCAAGAACCGCATGGAGGCCCTGGGCGAAGCGCAGGAGACGGTCGACTTCTTTCAGCACTACGCCGACGTCTTCGAGCACGCAAACGGATTCGACGTGCCGCTGCCCGACGATCCGCTGGCCGGCGTACGCGTGACCAACCGTTCGGTGCTGCGGCCCTACGGCGTGTGGCTCGTGATCGCCCCCTTCAACTACCCGCTGGCCTTGATGGGCGGGCCGACGGCCGCCGCCCTGGTGACCGGCAACGTTGTCGTCGCCAAGGGGTCGCCGCACACGCCCTGGGGTGGGCGCCTGCTGGCGGACTGCCTGCGTGATGCCGGCGTGCCGGCGGGCGTCTTCCAGTGGCTGCACGGCGATACGCACGAACTGGGCGAGGCCCTCGCCGCACATCCGGAAGTCGCCGGTGTCACCTTCACCGGCTCGGTGGCCGTCGGGCGCGGCCTGCTCGCGCGCTGCGCCAGCGGCCGCTGGCCACGCCCCTGCATCGCCGAGATGGGGGGCAAGAACCCCTGCATCGTCACCGAGCAGGCTGATCTGGACGTGGCGGCCGCAGGCATCGTGCGCTCGGCCTTCGGTCTGTCGGGCCAGAAGTGCTCGGCGCTGTCGCGGCTGTACGTCCACCATCGTGTCGCCGATGGCTTGATCGAGCGCGTGCAGGCGCGGACGGCAGCACTCCCGGTCGGCGACCCGACTCTGCAGCAGGTCTGGATGGGGCCGGTCAACAACGCGGCCGCGTGCGCACGTTTCGAGCGCAGCGTCGCCCAACTGGCCCAGGGCGGTGCCACGCTGCTTGCCGGCGGCGCGCGCCTGACTGCGCCGCAGTACACGCACGGCCACTACGTCAGCCCGACCCTGGCCGAGGCCCCACCGCAGCACCCGCTGTGGCAGCAGGAGCTCTTCCTGCCGCTGCTGCTGCTGCAGCGCGTGGACTCACGCACGCACGCGATGCAGCTGGCCAACGCCAGCGAGGTCGGCCTGACGGCGGGCTTCTACGGCGGTGCCGACGAAGTGGCCTGGTTCCACGAGCACATCGAGGCCGGCGTCACCTACGCCAACCGGGCGCAGGGCGCGACGACCGGCGCCTGGCCCGGCTACCAGCCGTTTGGCGGCTGGAAGGGCTCGGGCTCCACCGGCAAGGCCATTGCAAGCTCCTACTATCTGCCGTTGTACATGCGTGAGCAGTCGAGGACGGTGGTGGTCGCGTGAGCCGTGCCCGCAGGCCCGCGTGCCGCCCATGCTGAACCTGCACTTCTCCAACCGCACCGAGGTGCTGGCCGAGCGGCTGCTGGCCACGCTGGCTGCGGACGCTGCAACCGCCGGCGACCCGTTCGCGTACAGCGAGCTCATCGTCCCGAGCAGCGCACTGCGCCGCTGGCTGACGCTGTCGATCGCGCGCGAGCGGGGCATCTGCGCCAACGTGCGCTTTGGCTTCCTCGCCCAATGGCTGTGGCAGCGCGTGGCCGCGGCCGACCCGAGCGTGCCCGCGCAGTCGCCCCTGGCGTCGCCGGTACTCGCCTGGCGCGTGCATGCGGTGTTCGCCGACGCGGCATGGGTGCAGGCGCACCCGCGCCTGGCGCACTACCTGGCGCAGGCCGATGCGGTGATGCGCTACGAGCTCGCCGCCGCGGTCGCAGCCTTGTTCGAGCAATACACGACCTACCGCCCACAGTGGCTGCAGGCCTGGGGGCGAGGCGACGCGGCCTTGCAGAGCCACCCGGACGAAGCCTGGCAGGCGGCGCTGTGGCGGCGCCTGGCACGCGACCTGGGCCTGCCCGAGCAGCACCCGCTGACCGCCTTCGTGCAGGCGCAGCGGCGCGGCGGTGCGACGGTGGCACGGGCCGCGGGCCTGCCGGCGCGGGTGCACGTGTTTGCACCACCGGCGCTACCCCCGCTGCATCAGCAGATGCTTGCCGAACTCGGCCGCGCCATCGATGTCGACGTCTACCTGCTGAACCCGTGCCGCGAGTACTGGTTCGGACTCGTCGATCGCCGCCGACTCGCCCACCTCACCGCGCGCGGCCAGGCGGCCCTGCACGAGGAAGGCAACCGCCTGCTCGCCGGCCTGGGCCAGCAGACGCAGGCCATGATCGAGGGCCTGGTCGACCTGGGTGGCGACGCCGTCTGCGACGACGGCGACTACCGCGCCCACCCCGGGCGCAGCCTGCTCGCCCAGGTGCAGAACGCGCTGCTGGACTTGCAGCCCCTGGCCCCCGGTTCGGTCGCGATGGACGCCACGGACCGCAGCATCGAGCTGCACGTCTGCCACTCGCGCCTGCGTGAAGTCGAGGTCCTGCACGAGCGCCTGCTCAGCCTCTTTGGCGAGGACACGAGCCTGCAGCCAGGCGACATCCTCGTGGCCATGCCCGACCTCGCGGAGAGCGCGCCACTGGTGGAGGCAGTCTTCGGCAGCGCGCCCGCGCCGCGGCACATCCCGTTCTCGATCAGCGGCCGCCCGCGCAGCATGGTCGATGCGCCGGCCCGTGCGTTGCTCGCCACGCTCGACCTGCTGGCCGGGCGCATGCCGGTCAGTGCCGTCTTCGGCCTGCTGCAGCACCCGGTCGTGGCACGCCGCTTCGGGCTGGACGAAGAGGAGCTTGCGCGCGTGCATGAGTGGCTGCACGCAGCGGGCGTGCACTGGGGCCTGGATGCCGAGCGCCGCGCCGGCTTCGATGTGCCGCGCGCCGACCGCCACACCCTGTGCGACGGCATGGCGCGGCTCTTCCTTGGCCACGCACTGCCTGCAGGCCCGCGCCAACCCCTTGCCGGGCTGCTGCCGGCAGCCGACATTGCGGGCAGTGAGGCACGGCTCCTGGGCCGGTTGTGGGCCTACGTGCACGCACTGCAGCACTGGCACGCAACGCTTTCGCAGCCACACACGCCCGAACGCTGGGCCGCCTTGCTGCACGATGCCTGCACCCAGTTCATCGCCGCCGACGGCGACGAGCGCGCAGACCTGCAGGAACTGCAGGCCCGCATCGGCGAACTGATCCAGGCCATGCAACACGCCGGGCTCACCGAGCCGCAACCATTGCCGCTGCTGCGGCTGGCCCTGCAACAGCAGCTGGACGACCCCATGCACGGCGGCACGGCCAGCGGCGCCGTCACCTTCACCGCGATGGGCAGCCTGCGCGCCCTGCCCTTTCGCGTCGTCTGCGTGCTCGGGCTGGACGACGGGCTCTTCCCGGGCCCGACTCGCAACGCGGAGTTCGACCTGCTCGCCGCGCAGCCGCAGCGTGGCGACCGCCAGCGGCGGCTGGACGAGCGCAACCTCTTCCTCGACCTCCTGCTGGCCGCACGCTCGCACCTGCACCTGAGCCACACCGGGCGCAGTGTGCGCGACAACGCACGGCTGCCTCCCTCGGTGCTGGTGGCCGAGCTGCTGGACGTGCTCGGCGCAGCCATCGCCACCGATCCGGCGAATCGCCGCAGCCTGGACGCGGCACACCAGCGCCTGGTCGTCGAGCATCCGCTGCAACCTTTCTCGCTGCGGGCCTTCGAGGTCGGCGGCGACCCGCGCCTGCGCAGTCACGATGCCCATCTCGCCGATGCGCTGCGCCAGAGCCTTGCCGCCACGGCGGCACCGCAGGCAGCGCCAGAACCCGATGCGCGCACTGCCGCCGACGCGGACCTCGATGACCCCGCCGACACGAGCGACGACGACGCACAAGACGGCGAAGGCAGCGCCCCGCCGGCCGACCTGGCCGGGCAGCCGGTCTTCCTGCCCCGGCGGCTTCCCTTGCGCGACCCACAGTGGCGTGCAGTCCGCCTCGAGCAGCTGATCGAGTTCTTCGGCCAGCCCTGCCGCACGCTGCTGCGCCGGCGCCTGGCCATCGACCTCGGCTGGGATGCCGACGAGCTCTCCGACGAGGAGCCGCTGCTGGCCGAGCGACGCATGCCGCGCGCGCTTGCAAAGCGGCTGCTGGCGGACCTCGTGCAAGGCGGCTGCCGCGTGCAGGCGCAGCAGCTGGCGCAGGCCCACCCGCAGTGGCCCGGAGGCCCGCTGGGGCGCCTGCAGTTCGAGCAGCTCCTGCCGACCTTCGAGCGCCTGGCCGGCGATGTGCGTGCCGCGACTGCCGCGCCGGCGCAGGCCCCGCTGTCGACCACGCTCGCCTTCGACCTCGACGATGAGCCGTGGACGCTGGCCATCACGCTGCCCGGCCTGCGCACCGATGGGCAGGCGCTGTGGTCGGCCGAGCCTCTGCGGGTCAGCCATCGGCTTGAAGCCTGGTTGCGCCACCTCGCCTTGTGCGTCGCCGCGCCACCGGGTGTGGTGCCGCGCACGCGCTGGCTGGCCTTGGACGAGGCGATCGCGTTCACGCAGGTGACTGGGGCACGCGCACGGCTGGAGGACCTGCTGCGCCTGTATCGCCAGGGTCTGTGCGAACCGCTTCACTTCTACCCCCGCACAGCCTGGGCCTTCATCGACAGCGAAGGCCGTCACGAGGCAGCC
>JADZCL010000077.1 GCA_020851615.1 Rubrivivax sp. | reverse complement strand
AGCCCCTGCCCGCGGATGGCCTCGGCGATCCCGGCAACACCCGACAGCAGCTCCTGCACGCCGAGCTCGCCGACCCGGTAGCCGACGGTGTCGCGCGCGTCGGCCGCGCGCCCGGCAATGGTGCCGCCCGTGCCGATCAGCACGAGGCGCGGGGGCGCGGAGGCGGGGGGGCTAGGCATGGCGCACACTCTGGATGAAAATACAGTTACTGTATGAAAAACCAGATCCTTGCGAATACGCCGCGATGCGCAGCGCTGCGCCGCGGTGCACTGCAGGAGCCAAGCATGAACGAAAGCCCCAAGCTCACCCCGCGCCAGCAGCAGATCCTGGACCTGGTGCAGAGCGCGATCGCCCGCACCGGCTCGCCGCCCACGCGGGCCGAGATCGCCACCGAACTCGGCTTTCGCTCCGCCAACGCGGCCGAGGAGCACCTGCAGGCGCTGGCCCGCAAGGGCGTGATCGAACTCGTCGGCGGCACCTCGCGCGGCATCCGGCTGAAGTCTGACACACTGAAGACGCTCAACGACTCGCGCGGGCGCCAGTACACGCTGCCGCTGCCGGGCTTTGCGCAGCTCACGCTGCCGCTGGTGGGCCGTGTGGCCGCCGGCAGCCCCATCCTCGCGCAGGAGCACATCGACGAGACCTATCTCTTCGAGGCAAGCCTCTTCGCGCGCCGCCCCGACTACCTGCTCAAGGTGCGCGGCATGAGCATGCGCGACGCCGGCATCCTCGACGGCGACCTGCTCGCCGTGCAGAAGGCGCGCGAGGCGCGCAACGGCCAGATCGTCGTCGCCCGCCTGGGCGACGACGTGACCGTCAAGCGCCTGCGCCGCACCAGCAAGGCGATCGAACTGCTGGCCGAGAACCCCGACTTCAAGCCGATCACGCTGGCCCTGGACGATCCCGAGTTCGCGCTCGAAGGCATCGCCGTGGGCCTGATCCGCAACACCATGCTGATGTAGCCCCTGGAGGGAAGGCGCGCCGCGGCCCGCCGCCGCGGCTTGGAACAGGCTCGCAAACGCCGGCTTGTTCGCGCCATCGCGGCGCGCCCGTGGGTCGAAGATCGCTTCACCTCACGGGCCCGCCTACCGATATCCCCTCCATGAGATCGCTGAGCCTGACCCCCTCCCTGTGGCGCCGCCACTCGACGCTCAGCACGCCCAGTGCGTTTCGCGTCGAAGTGCGCCCGCCCTCGCTGCGCCACGCGCCGGCCACCCTCGGCCAGCGCCTGATGTTCTGGCTCATGGCCCCGGCGCCGCAGGACGCCGCGCCGCCGATCAACCGCCTGCCCGGCGTGAAGCAGGACTTCCATGCCTGCCTCGACGACATCGAGCCGGCCGCCGCCCAGAGCCTGCGCGCCGCGATCGACGGCGCACGCTCGCTGCGCGAGCTGTGGCACCTGCGCGCCGACCTCTACGGCCTCGTCGGCCGCGCGCACAGCGAGAAGGTCGCCGAGGACCGCCTCGCCCGCCTGAACCGCCATTTCCCGACCCGCGCCCCGCGCCCGGGCGCCCCCGCGCACTCACGGCCCGTCTTCGAATCGAGGACGGTCTTCGCCACCCTGCTGCACCCGCGCTGACCATGCATCACCCCACGCCGCGCCACTTCCTGCCCACCGCAGCACTTCCCGGCGCCGGCCTGCCCGACGACCGCATGGCGCGGCTGGCCGCACGCAAGTCCTTCGTCGAGCTCAAGCTCAGCTTCCTCGAAGCCGTCAAGCTGCTGATCGGTCGCGACGCCGAATGGCTGCGCCAGCAGGTGCACCACGCCGAGGAGCCGGTCGACCTGTGGATGCTGCGCGGCCCGATCTTCGACGCCCTGCGCGGCAACGAACCCGAACGCCGCGTCGCCCGCCTGCGCCTGCGCCGCGGCCTCGACAGCCTCTTCCCCGACACCGCCCCGGCCAGCGGCTTCGGCGCGTTCTGATCCTTCCGATCGTTCCGATCCACATGCGCCCGCGTCGGCGGGCGCGCTTCCGCCTCAATCCTCGTACCGCCCCAGCCGCACCTGCGTGTTGCCGGGGCGGGCGTGCTGCGTCGAGGGCATGACGAGCACGGTGTTGTCGTAGGGCGCGAGCCAGGTGCGCTCGCCGTCGCGGGCGATCGGTGTGCCGGCCTGCGGCACGACGGCCAGGCCCTGCACAGGCAGCAGGAAGCGGAAATCCGCGCTCTGCGCCACCACGGCCTCGGTGACGCGCACGAGGCGCTGGCGCGGCGGCGTCGGCAGGCGCCGGTGCTGCTGCGCCCAGTCGGCGTCGGCCAGGCCGGTGAGCGCAAGGAAGCGCACGAGTGTGTCGATGGCTACGTCGACCGACGCGCGCTGCCAGTGCTGGCCGCATTCGACGAGCAGCGCGCGCCTGGGCGAGGCGGGGTCGGAGAAACCGCCGCGCTCGACCATGCGCAGCCCGGCCGGGTGGCCGGTGTCGATCAGCAGCAGCCCGGGCACGCCGAGCGCGCGCGCGTAGGCCGCGTTCTTGTCGGCGGTGCCGCAGACCATCAGCGCCTGGCAGTCCTCGTGCATCGAGTGGATGTCGAGCACGAAGTCCGCTTCGTCGACGAAGGGGCGCAGTTCGCGCGCGCGGCGGCGCTCGACGCTGTCGATCGGGGCCTGCAGGGCCTCGTCGCTCCACACGCGGTTCATGTCCTCGTCGACGAAGCGGCTGCGGTGCGGCGCCTGCGCGTCGAAGCGCTCGAAGGCGGCGACGTTGGCCAGCACCAGCGTGAGCGCGCCGCGCTGCGGCGCGAAGCCCTGTTCGACCTGTTCGACCTGTTCGACCTGTTCGAGCAGCCACAGCAGCGCATGAGCGCCGCAGATCTCGTTGCCGTGGGTGAGTGCCTGCACGAGTACCTCGGGCCCCGGGCGAGCGCTGGCGAAGCGATGCACGTAGTCGACCCCGACGTTGCCGCGACGCAGATGGGCGATGGGCGGCGGCAGGATCTCGAGCGGTGGCTGGGGCACGGCGAGGACTCCGAGGCTTCGAGCGGGGCAGCGGACGCACCGGGGGCTACGGGTTTCTTCTGGGGCCGCGGCGCCCGGCGAGTATCGCCGCACGGCCCACAATCCTGCCACGCCCGCCCCTGCCGCGAACCCTGGAGACCGCCCGATGCAAGAGAAGGACATCCGCGACCTGATCGACGAGGTGCGCACCCGGGCACTGCCGCGGCGCAGCTTCATCGCGCGCATGGTCGGCGCCGGCCTCACGGCGCCGATGGCCTCGATGCTGCTGATGCACGCCGGCATCGCGCAGGCGCAGTCCCCCCTGCCCTACAAGCCGACCCGGCGCGGCGGCGGCGGCACGCTCAAGGTGCTGTGGTGGCAGGGCCCGGTGCACCTGAACCCGCACTGGGCCACGGGCACCAAGGAACAGGAAGGTGCGCGCGTCTTCTACGAGCCGCTGGCCGGCTGGGACAAGGACGGCAACCTCTACCCGGTGCTGGCCGCGGAAGTTCCGACGCGCGACAACGGCGGCCTCTCGGCCGACGGCACGACGGTGACCTGGAAGCTGAAGAAGGGCGTCACCTGGCACGACGGCCAGCCCTTCACCGCCGACGACGTCGTCTTCAACTGGGAGTTCTGCAAGGACCCGGCGACCGCCACCTCGGTCATCTCCTCCTACCGCGACATCGTCGTCACCAAGATCGACTCGCACACCGTGCGCGTGGTCTTCCCCAAGCCCACGCCCTTCTGGGCCGAGCCCTTCGTCGGCACGGTCGGCATGATCATCCCGCGCCACCTCTTCAAGGACTACATGGGCGCCAAGTCGCGCGAGGCGCCGATGAACCAGAAGCCCGTCGGCACCGGGCCCTACAAGTTCCTCGACTTCAAGCCCGGCGACATGCTGCGCGGCACCGCCAACGAGAACTACCACATCCCGAATCGCCCGTATTTCGACGCCTTCGAGATGAAGGGCGGTGGTGACGCCATCGGCGCTGCGCGCGCCGTGCTGCAGACCGGCGAGTACGACTACGCCTGGAACCTGCAGGTCGAGGACGACATCCTCAAGCGCCTGGAGGCCGGCGGCAAGGGCCGCGTCACGATCACCTACGGCGGCAACATCGAGTTCATCCAGCTCGCCTACGTCGACCCCTGGAACGAGGTCGACGGCGAGCGCGGCAACGCCAGGACGCACCACCCGGCCTTCCAGGACAAGGCCGTGCGCCAGGCGATGGGCCTGCTGATCGACCGCAAGGGCGTGCAGGACTTCATCTACGGCCGCACCGGCGAGGCCACGCCCAACTTCCTGAACAACCCGCCGCGCTTCAAGAGCAACAACCTCAAGTACGAGTTCAACGTCGACAAGGCCAACCAGATCCTCGATACCGCGGGCTGGAAGAAGGGCGCCGACGGCATCCGCGCCAAGGGCGGCACCAAGCTCAAGTTCGTCTTCCAGACCTCGGTCAACCAGCCGCGGCAGAAGACGCAGGCGATCATCAAGGACGCCTGCGGCAAGGCCGGCATCGAGCTTGAGTTGAAGAGCGTGACGGCGGCGGTGTTCTTCGGCGGCGACTACGCCAACCCGGACACCTACCAGAAGTTCTGGGCCGACATGCAGATGTACACGACGACGATGACGCAGCCCGACCCGCAGGTCTTCATGGAACAGTACTGCAGCTGGGAGCTGGCGCAGAAGGAGAACAAGTGGGCCAAGCGCAACATCAGCCGCTGGCGCAGTGACGAGTACGACGCCACGCACAAGGCCGCCCAGGTCGAGCTCGACCCGGTCAAGCGCGCGGCGATGTTCATCAAGCTCAACGACCTCGTCTGCAGCGACGGCTACATCCAGCCCGTCGTCTACCGCCCACGCCCCTCGGCGGCCAACCACAAGCTGGTGACGCAGCTCTCGGGCTGGGACAACGACTTCTGGGCGCTGGCCCATTGGTACAAGGAGGCCTGAACAGGACGTCACGCACCGGCGGCGGCGGGCCGCAGCGCGCGGGCACCGGCCGGGTCGCCCGCCGATCCTCGAAACTGGAGAGACACGTCATGCACGAAAAGGAAATCCGCTCCCTGATCGAACAGGTGCGCGAAGGGGCGCTGCCGCGGCGGCAGTTCATCGGCCGCATGGTCGCCGCGGGCCTGACCGCGCCGATGGCCGGCACCCTGCTGCTGAACGCGGGCGTGGCGCAGGCGCAGACCGCGCTGGCCTACAAGCCGACCAAGCGCGGCGGCGGCGGCATGCTGAAGATCATCTACTGGCAGGGCGCGGTGCACCTGAACCCGCACTACGCCGGCGGCACCAAGGACCAGGACGCCAGCCGCATCTTCTACGAGCCGCTGGCCGGCTGGGACACCGAAGGCAACCTGATCCCCTGCCTGGCCGCCGAGATCCCGACGCGCGCCAACGGCGGTCTTTCCGCCGACGGCCGCAGCGTCACCTGGAAGCTCAAGCAGGGCGTGACCTGGCACGACGGCAAGCCCTTCACCGCCGACGACGTCCTCTTCACCGCCGCCTACGCGGGCGACCCGGCCGCGGCGATGGTCACGGTGGCGGCCTACAAGGACATCAAGCTCGTCAAGGTCGACGCCTATACGGTGCGCGTCGAGTTTCCCAAGCCCACGCCCTTCTGGTCGGAGCCGCTGACCGGCATCGTCGGCTGCATCCTGCCCAAGCATGTCTTCGAGCCCTACATGGGCGCCAAGTCGCGCGAGAACCCGGCCAACCTGAAGCCCGTGGGCACCGGGCCCTACAAGCTCACCGACTTCAAGCCGGGCGACCTGCTGCGCGCCGAGGCCAACAAGAACTACCACATCGTCAACCAGCCCTACTTCGATTCGCTCGAGATCAAGGGCGGCGGCGACGCCACCAGCGCCGCGCGCGCGGTGCTGCAGACCGGCGAGTACGACATCGGCTGGAACCTCGCGGTCGAGGACGACATCCTCAAGCGCCTGGAGGCCGCGGGGAAGGGCAGGATGGCCTTCTACGAGGGCAGCGACATCGAGTTCGTGCTGCTCAACGTGACCGACCCCTGGAAGGAGGTCGACGGCGAGCGCGCCAGCGCCAAGAGCAAGCACCCGGCCTTCAGCGACAAGGCCGTGCGCGACGCGATGAGCCTGCTGATCGACCGCAAGGGCATCGCCGAGGTCATCTACGGCCGCGGCGCGATCACCACCGCCAACTTCCTCAACAACCCGCCGCGCTTTCGCAGCCCGAACACGAGCTACGAGTTCAACCCGGAGAAGGCCAACCAGGTCCTCGATGCGGCCGGCTGGAAGAAGGGCGCCGACGGCATCCGCGCCAAGGGCGACGTGAAGCTCAAGTTCGTCTACCAGACCTCGGTGAGCAGCCCGCGGCAGAAGTGCCAGGCGATCATCAAGGACGCCTGCGCCAAGGCCGGCATCGACCTGGAGCTGAAGAGCGTGGTGGCGGCGGTGTACTTCGGCGGCGACTTCGCCAACCCGGACACCTACCAGAAGTTCTGGGCCGACATGGAGATGTACACGACGACCATGACGCAGCCCGACCCGCAGTTCTTCATGGAGCAGTTCACCACCGACCAGATCGCCCAGAAGGCCAACAAGTGGGCCAGCCGCAACCTCGCGCGCTGGAGCAACGCGGAGTACGACGCGACCTTCAAGGCCGCGCAGGTCGAGCTCGACCCGGCCAAGCGCGCGGCGATGTTCATCAAGCTCAACGACCTCGTCGTCGCCGACAAGTACATCATTCCGCTCTTCGGCCGCCCGCGCCCCTACGGCATCGGCAACAAGCTGCGCCCTGCCCTCTCGGCCTGGGACAACATGACCTGGGCGCTGGGCTACTGGTACAAGGAAGCCTGATCCCCCCGCAACCCCGCCCGGAACGGGACCGCCCTTGTTCAACTACATCCTGCGCCGGCTGCTGATCGCGCTGCCCAGCCTGCTGGGCATCAGCCTGGTGCTCTTCGTCGTGCTGGCGCTGGCGCCCGGCGACCCCTTCGAGGAGCTGGCGACCAACCCCAACGTCCCGCCCGAGGTGCGCATGGCCCTGCGTGCGCAGTTCGGGCTCGACGACCCGGTCTGGCAGCGCTACCTGCACTGGCTCTCCAGCATGCTGAAGGGCGACTGGGGCTTCTCCTTCGTCAGCCGCATCGACGTCGACGAGCTGATCGCGCAGCGCATCCCGGTGACGCTGGCGGTGATCGGCGCCTCGCAGATCGTGGCGCTGCTGATCGCGCTGCCGGTGGGCGTGCTGGCCGCCGTCAAGCCCTACAGCTGGTTCGACCGCATCGCCAGCACGCTGGCCTTCGTCGGCTTCTCGCTGCCGACCTTCTTCACCGGCATCCTCTTCATCCTGCTGTTCTCGATCCAGCTCGGCTGGCTGCCCTTCGTCTTCCGCTCGGACATCTCGGAAACCGGCTGGGCCTGGTGGCTGGAGCAGATCAAGCAGAGCATCATGCCGGTGATGGTGCTGGCGATGTTCCAGGCCGCGAGCTGGATGCGCTACGTGCGCAGCTCGGTGCTGGACGTCATCCGCCTGGACTACGTGACGACCGCACGCAGCAAGGGCCTGAAGGAGAGCATCGTCATCAACAAGCACGTGGTGCGCAACGCCATGATCCCGGTCGTGACGCTGATCGCGCTGCAGCTGCCCCAGCTCTTCGGCGGCGCGATCGTGACCGAGCAGATCTTCCGCATCCCGGGCATCGGCTCGCTGCTGATCGACGCCATCCTGCGCAACGACACGCCGGTGGTGATGGCCATCACCTTCGTCCTGAGCGCGCTCGTGATCCTCTTCAACCTCCTTGCCGACGTCGTCTATGGCTGGCTCGACCCCCGCATCAGCTACCGCTGAGGTTGCGCCGCTGGGCAAGGCGATTGCCAGCGTCTCGCCCTGGACCGAGGCGTGGCGGCGCTTCAAGCGCCACCGCCTGGCCTACTGGAGCCTGTGGATCCTGGCGGCGCTGGCGCTGTCCGTCCTGCTGGGCCCCTTGGTCTACAAGGTCGGCATCAACGACATCGACTTCAAGGCCCGCCTGGCCGAGCCCTCGGCAACGCACCTGATGGGCACCGACGACCTCGGGCGCGACATGCTCGCGCGCATGCTCTACGGCGGCCGGATCTCCCTGGCCGTGGGGCTGGCGGCGATGCTGATGGCGATCACCGTCGGCGTGATCATCGGCGCGGTCGCAGGCATCTCGCGCGGCTGGGTCGACGCGGCGCTGATGTGGGTCACCGACCTCTTCCTCAGCCTGCCGCAACTGCCGCTGCTGCTGTTGCTCATCTTCCTCTTCCGCGAGGCGCTCAAGCAGGCCTTCGGACTCGAGGTCGGCATCTTCATCCTGATCGTGGCGGTGATCGGCGGCTTTCGCTGGATGCCGGTGGCGCGGCTGGTGCGGGCACAGTTCTTCTCGCTGCGCGAGAAGGAATTCGTCGAGGCTGCACGTGCCCTGGGCGCCAGCGTGCCACGCCAGGTGGTGCGCCACATCCTGCCCAACAGCCTGGGGCCGGTGATCGTCGCGGCCACCATCGACGTCGCCGCGGCCATCATCGCCGAGAGCACGCTGTCCTTCCTGGGCCTGGGTTTCCCGCCGGACGTCCCGACCTGGGGACGCATCCTCTACGACGGGCGCGACTTCATGGACATCGCCTGGCACTGGGCGATGTTCCCGGGTGTGGCCATCTTCATCACCGTGCTGACGATCAACTTCATCGGCGACGGCCTGCGCGACGCGCTCGATCCGCGCCGGGTCCTCTGAAGCCCTGCGCATGGCACTGCTGGACATCCGGGGTCTGAAGACCCACTTCAAGACCGACGACGGCTGGATGCATGCCGTCGATGGCGTCGATATCGCCATCGATGCGGGGCAGACGGTCTGCGTCGTCGGCGAGTCGGGTTGCGGCAAGAGCGTGACCGCCAAGACCGTGCTCAAGCTGATCGACATGCCACCAGGGCGCATCGTCGCCGGACAGGTGCTGTGGCAGGGCCGCGACCTGGTGCCACTGTCGATGCAGGAGATGCAGAAGATCCGCGCCAAGGAGATCGCGATCATCTTCCAGGAGCCGATGACGAGTCTGAACCCGGTCTTCACGATCGGCGAGCAGATCGCCGAGAGCGTGCGGCTGCACGAGGGCCTCTCTCGCGCCGAGGCCATGAACCGCGCCGTCGAGATGCTGCGCCTGGTCAACATCCCCACCGCCGAGCGCCGCGTCCGGGACTATCCACACCAGTTCAGTGGCGGCATGCGCCAGCGCGTGATGATCGCCATTGCACTGGCCTGCAATCCGCGGCTGCTGATCGCCGACGAGCCGACGACGGCCCTGGACGTGACCATCCAGGCGCAGATCCTGGACCTGATGCAGGATCTCAAGGAGCGCCTTGGCATGGCGGTGATGCTGATCACGCATGCGATGGGCGTGGTCGCCGAAGTGGCGCAGAGGGTGGTCGTGATGTATGCCGGCCAGGTGATCGAGGAGGCGCCGGTTGCACCCCTTTTCGCGCGTCCGCTGCACCCCTATACGCAGGGCCTGATCCGTTCGATCCCGCGCATCGACCTCGCCGCCACGCACAAGGAGCGGCTGGAAGCCATTCCGGGCACCGTGCCCAAGCTGATCGAGCCGCGCGAAGGCTGCCGCTTCGCCGCACGCTGCCGTTACGCCATCCCCGAATGCAGCGCCGCCACGCCGGCGCTGCGCGAGCTCAGCCCGGGCCACAAGGTCGCCTGCATCCTGGCCGAAAGCATCCAGAACACGCCATGAGCGCACCGCTGCTGGAAGTCAAGAACCTGGTCAAGCAGTTCCCCATCCGCGGCGGCTTGCTGCAGCGCGTGGTCGAGCGCGTGCACGCCGTCGATGGCGTGAGTTTCGACCTCGCCGCCGGCCAGACGCTGGGGGTCGTCGGCGAATCGGGCTGCGGCAAGAGCACCACCGGCCGCTGCATCCTGCGCCTGATCGAACCCAGCTCGGGTCAGGTCCGCTTCCAGGGCCGGGATGTCACCGCCGCCGGCAAGGACGAACTGCGCGCGCTCGCACGCGACATGCAGATCATCTTCCAGGACCCCTACGCGAGCCTGAACCCACGCATGACGGTCGCTGCGATCATCGGCGAGGCGCTGACGATCCATAAGCTGACCAGGACACGTGCCGACTATGAGGCACGCATCGTCGAACTGCTCGAAACCGTCGGCCTGGCGGCCGATCACATGCGTCGCTACCCGCATGAGTTCTCAGGCGGCCAGCGCCAGCGCATCGGCATCGCGCGGGCGCTTGCGGTCGACCCCAAGCTCGTCGTCTGCGACGAGGCGGTGAGTGCCCTGGACGTCTCGATCCAGGCCCAGGTCATCAACCTGCTGGAGGACTTGCAGGAGCGACTGGGGCTGACCTATGTCTTCATCGCGCACGACCTCTCGGTCGTCGAACACATCAGCGACCGCGTTGCGGTGATGTACCTCGGGCGCATCGTCGAGATCGCCCCGGCTCGCGACCTTTATCGCAGCCCGCGCCACCCCTACACCGAGGCCTTGCTGTCCGCGGTGCCCATTCCGGATCCGACGATCAAGCGTGAGCGCATCCGGCTGCAGGGCGATGTCCCCAGTCCCATCCGCCCGCCCTCGGGCTGCCATTTCCACACCCGCTGCCCGATCGCCCGGCAGGGCCTGTGTGACGTCCAGCGCCCCGAATTGAAGGCCGTGGGCGAAGGCCACCAGGTCAGCTGCCACCTGCGCAGCTGAAGCGGCCGCGGGCGGCAATCGCCCTATGATGAGGGGTCACGCAGCTGCAGCCGCCCGCCTGCAGTCCGACCCACTCTCATTTGAGGCCCACCGCATGTACTCCCGCATCCTGGTCCCGGTCGATGGATCCGATTTCTCCAGGCAGTTGATCGGCCCTGCCGCAGCGGTGGCGCGCGGCACCGGTTCGGAGCTGGCCCTGTTGCGCATCGTCGAGCGCAGCGACGACCATGCGCAGGCGGCGCAGCAGTTGCAGCAACTCGCTGCTCCCCTGGGTGCCAAGGCCTTGTGCGAATCGGCGTCCGCCGAGGGCGTGGCCGCAGCGATCCGCGACGAAGCACGCCGCGTACCCGGCACGCTGGTGGCCATGTGCTCGCACGGCCGCAGCGGCGCCATGCAGGCGGTCTTCGGCAGCGTGGCGCTGCAGGTCCTGCGTGCCCTGGGCGAGCCGATGGTCGTCTATCGCCCGAGTGCCGACGGCCCGCCGGCGCTCTCCAAGGTCGAACGCATCGTGCTGCCTCTGGACGGCAGTGCGCTGTCCGAATCGATCACTCCGCAGGCGGTCGAACTGGCCAAGTGGCTGGGCGCACGCATCGTCGTCGTTTCGGTGATCGAGCCGGCAAGCCGCCTTGACGCCCAGGTGCCCGCCGGCGACGTGCAGGAGGCGGGTTACGTCCACGCCCGAGCCCGCGAGATCAAGGAGCGCTACGGCATCAAAGATGTCGGCTGGGAGGTCCTGCACGGAGACCCCGGCGTGGCGATCCCGAGTTTCGTGCGCAGTCTGGGCGACGCGATGCTTGCAATGAGCACGCACGGCCACACCGGCCTGCGCGGCATGATGGCCGGCAGCGTGACCGCCCAGTGCCTGCGTGATGCCCGGGTACCGGTTTTCGTACGCCTGCCCTGATCTGGGCCCACCCCAGCCGCCCCCCCCTGGAGCATCGCCATGCCGACCATCTCGATGTACGAGGCCAGCGTGCCGCGCCTGACCAACCTGCTGCTGAATCTCTCGGGCATCCTCGACAAGGCACAGGCCCACGTCGACGCCGGGCGCGGTGACATGGCCGCATTGATGAATGATCGTCTGATCGCCGACATGTTCCCCTTCTCCAAGCAGGTGCAGATCGTCTGCGACAAGGCGCGCAGCGTCGTGGCGCGCCTGGCGGGCATCGAGGTGCCGGCCTATGTCGACGACGAGACGACCTTCGCGCAACTGCAGGAGCGCATCGCCCGCAGCGTGAGCTTCCTGCGCAGCGTGCCGCGCGAGCGCATTGACGGCACCGAAGACAAGCCCATCGACCTGCCCGTTGCCGGCGAGCCCACGCGCTACAGCGGCATGCAGATGCTGCTCGGGCACACGATGCCCAATGTGTACTTCCACGCCACCACGGCCTACAACCTGCTGCGCCGCAACGGCGTGCCGGTGGGCAAGCGCGACTT
>JADZCL010000076.1 GCA_020851615.1 Rubrivivax sp. | reverse complement strand
GTTGCGGTGGACGCCGTGGCCCGCACGGTCGAGACCATGCTCGGTGGCCGCGTCGTCACGCGCTACAAGCGCGACGCCGACCAGTACGATGTGATCGTGCAGACCTCGGCTGGCGGCCGCGCCACGCCCGAGGACATCGCGCGCCTGTTCGTGCGTGGACGTGGCGATGCCATGGTGCCGCTGTCTTCTCTGGTCACGGTGCGCGAGGCGGTCAGTCCGCGCGAGCTCAACCACTTCAACCAACGTCGCGCCGTCAGCATCACCGCCAGTCTGGCGCCGGGCTACTCCACGGGCGAGGCACTGCAGTTCATGGACGAGGTGGCCGCGCGCGTGCTGCCGGCAGGTTATGCCACCGAGCTCAACGGCGTGAGCCGGGAGTTCCGCGCCTCGTCGGGCGCGCTGGGCCTGGTGTTCGTGCTGGCGCTGCTGTTCATCTTCCTCGTGCTCTCGGCCCAGTTCGAGAGCTTTGTCGACCCCTTCGTGATCCTCCTGAGCGTGCCGCTGTCGATGGTCGGAGCGCTGATCGCGATGCGCTTGACGGGTGGCACGCTCAACGTCTACTCACAGATCGGCCTCATCACGCTGGTCGGGTTGATCAGCAAGCACGGCATCCTGATCGTCGAATTCAGCAACCAACTGCGCAAGCAGGGCCAGGCGACGCGGGAGGCAGTGGTCGAGGCTGCCAGCCTGCGCCTGCGCCCCATCCTCATGACCACTGGCGCGATGGTCCTGGGTGCGCTGCCGCTGGCGCTGGCCAGTGGCGCCGGGGCCGAGAGCCGCCAGCAGATCGGCTGGGTGATCGTGGGCGGCATGTCGCTGGGCACCCTGTTGACGATCTTCGTGGTGCCCACGGTCTACACCCTGTTCGCGCGCCGGGGCATTCCCGGTGAGATCACGACGCTCGAACGGGCACCGGGGCTGCCGGCTGCCGCGCCCACGGCCGACGGCGCGGAGTGAGCCAACGCGGGGCAGCCCCCCTTGTTTCAGCCGCCGATGTAGTGCATCTCCACGCGGGGTTGCCCGGGCTGCGCTGCGGGTGTCTGCTGCGTGCGCAACTCGGAGTAGCGATCCTCGCGCTGCGCCCAGACCAGGCCGATCGCTGCGGCGATGTCCTCGTCGGTGTAGGGTCGCCCGTCGCGCTGGCCACGCAGCAGCGCGCGAAGGTCGTGGCCTTGGTTGGCGAACAGGCACAGGAAGAGCTTGCCCTCGGTGGACAGGCGGGCGCGATTGCAGTCGCCGCAGAACGCCTGCGTGACGCTGCTGATGACGCCGATCTCGCCGCCGCCGTCGCGGTAGGCATGGCGCTTGGCGGTCTCGCCCAGGGTGTGCGCAGCCAGCGGTTGCAGCCCGAAGGCGCGGTCGAGCCTGGCGACCACTTCGGCGCTGGGCAGGACCTCGTCCATGCGCCAGCCGTTGCTTGCGCCGACGTCCATGTACTCGATGAAGCGCAGCACGACGCCGGGACCGAAGTGCTCGCGCACGTGGCGCGCCAGCGGCACGATCTCGTGGTCGTTGGTGCCCTTCTTCACGACCATGTTGATCTTGATCGGCGCCAGGCCCACCCGCTGCGCAACATGGATGCCTTCCAGCACCTGGGCGACCGGGAAATCGACGTCGTTCATGCGGCGAAAGACCGCGTCGTCCAGTGCGTCCAGGCTCACCGTAACGCGCTGCAGGCCACTGTCCTTCAAGGCCTGTGCCTTGCGCGCGAGCAGCGAGCCGTTGGTGGTGAGCGTGATGTCCAGCGGTTTTCCCTCGGGAGTGCGCAGCGCCGCGAGTTGCGCGATCAGTTGCTCGACGTTCTTGCGCAGCAGCGGCTCGCCACCGGTCAGGCGCAGCTTGTGCACCCCATGCGCGACGAAGAGGCGCGCCGTGCGCGTGATCTCCTCGAAACTGAGCAGGGAAGCCTGGGGCAGGAACGCGTAGCTGGCACCGAACAGCTCCTTGGGCATGCAGTAGGTGCAGCGGAAGTTGCAGCGGTCGGTGACCGAGATGCGCAAGTCGCGCAGCGGGCGGCCGCGGCGGTCGTGCAGCGCGCCGCTGGCGCGCGTGGCGGCCGCCGGCACCGGCGGCACCGTGGCTGCATAACGCAGGTCGGCGATCGGATTGACGCGTTCACCCATGCGCGGATTGTGCCGTCGTGCCGACGGCCCTCGCGGCCTCAGGGCTGTGGACTGCCGACGGCGACCGCGCCAGGGGCGGTATCGATCGCGGCCTCGCCGGCACGGCGAGCGCCGTTGAAGCGCTTGCTCCAGTAGGCTTCGCGCATGCTCTCCATCCGCACTGCCGCGCCCGTGCGCGGTGAGTGGATGAACTTGTCGTCGCCGACGTAGATGCCGACATGGCTGAACGCGCGGCGCATCGTGTTGAAGAAGACCAGGTCACCGGGCCGCAGTTCGTTGCGGCCGATCTGCAACAGGCCGGGCTCCCGGGCCTGCTCGTCGGCACGCCGCGGCAGCAGGAGGCCCAGGCTGTGCTCGAACACGTGGCGCGTGAAGCCGCTGCAGTCGAAGCCCTCGTCGGGCGAGTTGCCACCCCGGCGGTAGGGCACACCCAGGAAGTTCATTGCCGAGATGACGAGATCCGAGGCCGCGTCGCGCACCTGGCGGGCCAAGGCGCGCGGATCGGTGCTTGCCGTGGGCGGCAACACGCCCCGGTCTTGCAGCAGTTGCAGCACGGGGTCGCTCTGCGCTGCCCCGGCGGGTGCATCGGGCGCGGCCTGCGCACTGACGCCCGCGGCCGTCATGGCGAGAACCAGGAACGCGCACCGCGCCGTCTTTGGCCAAGGCATAGGGGCGCGAGCATAGGTTGAGCTTGCGTTCGGTGTCAACGCAGGTAACCTGCGTAGCCTGCGTGAGCATGGTCGCCGTGCAGCGGGGCGTCAGGGGTGCGTCAGCGCCTGCGCCCTTAATCGCCCGACCATGCTGCGATGCGCGCCGCCGCGCGGCATGTTGGATAGGAAGGGGAAGACATCATGCACGGGACCGAGGACCGCTACGCGGCGTTGCATCGCCGCTCGATCGAGGATCGCGATGCCTTCTGGCGCGAGCAGGCCGCGCTGATCGACTGGAACACGCCGTTCACACAGGTCTGCGACTACAGCGACCCGCCATTCGCGAAGTGGTTCGTCGGCGGCACGACCAACCTGTGCCACAACGCGCTCGACCGCCACCTGGCTACCCGCGGCGAGCAGCGGGCGCTGATCTTCGTCTCCACCGAGACCGGCGAGGAGCGGGTCTACAGTTTCCGCGAACTGCATGCGCAGGTGCAGCGCATGGCCGCCACGCTGCAGAGCCTGGGCGTGAAGAAGGGCGATCGCGTACTCATCTACATGCCGATGATCCCCGAGGCGACCTTCGCGATGCTGGCCTGCGCGCGCATCGGTGCGCTGCATTCGGTGGTCTTCGGTGGGTTTGCCAGCGTCAGCCTGGCCAGCCGCATCGAGGATGCCGAGCCGGTGGTGATCGTCAGCGCCGACGCGGGCAGCCGTGGGGGCAAGGTCGTGCCCTACAAGCCGTTGCTCGACGAGGCGATCAAGGTCTCGCGCCACAAGCCGGCCAGGGTGCTGATGGTCGATCGCGGCCTTG
>JADZCL010000075.1 GCA_020851615.1 Rubrivivax sp. | reverse complement strand
TGGACGTGATCGGCGAGCGCATCACCGAGATCAACGTCACCAGCCCCACCTGCTTCCAGGAGATCGCACAGCAGACGGGCTTCGATGTGGCGGCGATGTTCATCGACGCGCTCGAGGCGGCACTGCGCAGCAGCTGAAACCGGCGGGCCGGCACGCGCCGGGCTGGGACAATCCCGGCGATGGCCTTGCTGAACCTCCTTGCCGCCCACCTTGCCTATGGCCATGTGCCCTTGCTGGATGGAGCGGACTTCGCGCTCGAAGCGGGCGAGCGCGTGGCCCTGGTCGGGCGCAATGGCGCGGGCAAGTCCTCGCTGCTGAAGATCCTGGCCGGGCTCGACGGGCCTGACGAGGGCCAATTGCAGGTTGCCTCCGGGTTGCGCCGCGTCTACGTGGCGCAGGAGCCGCAGTTTGCCCCGGGCCTGAACGTCTTCGATGCGGTCGCCGAAGGGGTGGGCCAGGCGCGGGCCCTGCGCGCACGCTTCGAGGCCCACGCCGAAGGCGAAGACCTGGATGCGCTGCAGACCCGGCTTGAGGCACTGGGCGGCTGGACCTGGGAACAACGCGTGGAAGAGGCGTTGCAGCGCCTGCACCTGGACGCGGCCGCGGCGGTCGACACGCTCTCGGGCGGCACGCGCAAGCGGGTGGCGCTGGCGCAGGCGCTCGTGGCCACCCCCGACGTGTTGCTGCTGGACGAGCCGACCAACCATCTGGACATCGACGCCATCGAATGGCTGCAGCAGCTCCTCGTCGACTGGCGCGGGGCGCTGGTGCTGGTCTCGCACGATCGCGCCTTCATCGACGCGGTGGCCACCCGCATCGTGCTGCTTGATCGGGGGCTGCTCAGCAGCTACCCGGGGCGCTTTGCACAGTACCAGGCCACGCGCGAGCGCGAGCTCGAGGCACAGGCGCTGGCCAGTGCGCGTGCCGACAAGTTGCTGGCCCAGGAGGAGGTCTGGATCCGCAAGGGCGTGGAGGCCCGGCGCACGCGCAGCGCGGGCCGCGTGGCGCGCCTGCAGCAGTTGCGTGCCGAGCGGGCAGCGCGCCGCGAGCAACTCGGCCAGGTGCGCCTGGCCCTGGACGCCGGTCTGCCGCCCGGGCGCATCGTGGCCGAACTGGATGAGGTCTCGATGCAGTTCGGTGAACGCCTGTTGATCGACCGCTTCAGCGCCACCGTGCTGCGTGGCGACAAGATCGGCGTGCTCGGGCCCAACGGCTGCGGCAAGACGACGCTGCTGCAGATCATCCTGGGGCAGCGCCAACCCACGCGGGGCCAGGTGCGCATCGGCACGCGCCTGCAGGTCGCCTACTTCGACCAGATGCGCTCGGCGCTGGACCTGGATGCGACGCTGGCCGACACCATCAGCCCGGGCAGCGAGTGGATCGAGATCGGCGGCGCGGGCGGCGGCCGCAAGCATGTGATGAGCTATCTGGGTGACTTCCTGTTCCCGCCGGCGCGCGCCAACGCGCCCGTACGCACGCTCTCCGGAGGGGAGCGCAACCGGCTGCTGCTCGCCCGGCTGTTCGCGCTGCCGGCCAACGTGCTGGTGCTGGACGAGCCGACGAACGATCTGGACATCGAGACGCTGGAGCTGCTGGAGGACCTGCTGCAGGTCTACGCGGGCACGGTGTTCCTGGTCAGCCACGACCGGCGCTTCCTGGACAACGTGGTGACGAGCACGATGGCCTGGGAGGGTGATGAATCACCCGGGCGCTGGCGCGAATACGAAGGCGGCTACGCGGACTGGCGGCTGCAGCGTGAGCGGGCGCGCGAGCTCGCCCTGGCGTCCGCACCCACCCCGGCAAGCGCCACAGCGCCAGCAGGCACTGTGGCGTCGACCGCCGCGCCGGCGGCACCCGGCGTGCCCGTGCGCACCAAGCTCAGCTACAAGGAGCAGCGCGAGCTCGACACGCTGCCGGCACGGATCGAGGCGCTGGAGGCCGAGCAGCAGTCGGTGGCCGAGCGCCTGGCCAGCGCCGAGCTCTACATGAAGGAGCCGCAGCGCGTGCCCGAGCTGCAGGCCCGCCACGCGGCGATCGAGGACGAATTGCTGCAGGCCCTGGAGCGCTGGGAGGAGCTGGCCAGCCGCTGAGCCGGGTGGCCGCCGGCGCACGGCCAGCGCGCGTTCAGTGTGTGCTGTCGCCGCCGTGCCAGTCGTCGTTGGTGGCCGCCGGATGCGTGCGGCTGACCATCAAGCCCGCCTGCAGGTACAGGCCGTTGAGCAGGCGCGTGGCGCGCGCGCGATCGAAGCCCGGCCACTGGGCGATTTCGCGCAGGCTGCGCGTGCGGCGCTGCAGCCGCGTGCAGGCCGAGGCGAGTGAGCCCGAAAGCTCGAGCACCGCGAGGTCGGTCGTCGGCGCGATGCGGTAGGCGGCGTGGCCGGCGATCTCGGGCAGCAGCTCGTCGCGTGCACCGCGCAGCGCCAGCTCCCACAGGACCTTGGTCAGCGGCGCGCAGTGCGCCTGCGCGGCGCTGGCGCCCAATGCCGTCCACGCGGGCGCGGGGTGCAGTGCCTTCTCCACGCGCAGCACCTCGAGCTCGGCCAGCGGCGAGTCGAGGAAGCGCGCCATCGGCAGCACGCAATGCACGACCCGTTGCACCGGGTAGACGGAGAGCGTCAGCACGTGGCGCTGCAATTGCATCTGCACCATCACCGCGCTGGCGTGGCGCACCGCACCGGCCAGCACCTCGAGCAGCTCGCTGCGTCGCCCCCGGCCCTCGAAGCGCAGCAGGTCCTGGTGCAGGGAAGGGTCCAGCGCCGACAGGCGCGTGCTCAGCCGGTCCTCGCCGGTCTCGCGCTCTTGCTCGATCTGGCGCTGGAAGGCGCTTGCGCGCATCAGCTCGATTCCCCCCAGGGGCAGCGTCGATTCGAAGTGCGGCAGTGCCATCGGAAGTCCGGCCGGCGGGTGGAGGAGGTTGCGGCGCGCGGCATGCTACGCGTGCTGCACGTGCCGGTCAGCTTCTGTTGCACTTTCGAACAGCATGCAGGGTCGCGTGGCCATGCCCCGATGCAGGTGCGCGGCTGCTCCTACACTCGCCGCCCATGGAGCACCGTCGATGAACTGGACCCTGGCCCGTCGTGCCGCGCGGCTCGAGCCCTCCACGATCCGCGAGATCCTCAAGATCACTGAACGGCCCGGCATCATTTCGCTGGCGGGCGGCCTGCCTGCGGCCGAAGGCTTTCCGGTGCAGGCGCTGGCAGCAGCCTGTACGCGCGTCCTGCGCGACCATCCCCACGAGGCGCTGCAGTACGCCGCCAGCGAGGGCTTCGGCCCGCTGCGCGAGTGGGTCGCCGCCGAACTCCAGGGGCAGGGGATGGCGGTGCAGCCTGCGCAGGTGCTGATCACGACCGGCTCGCAGCAGGGGCTGGATCTGGTGGGCAAGGTGCTGATCGACCCGGGCAGCCAGGTCGCGGTCGAGTCGCCCACCTACCTGGGGGCGCTGCAGGCCTTCAACCCCTACGAGGCCCAGTACCTGCCCGTGGCCTGCGACGCGGAGGGCCCCCTGCCTGCGGCGCTGGACGCGGCGCGCGCCGCACGCTTCCTCTACCTGCTGCCCAATTTCCAGAACCCGAGCGGGCGCTGCCTGGCGCCGCCGCGGCGGCAGGCGCTGGCCGCGCGCGCGCTGGCGCTTGGGCTGCCGATGGTCGAGGACAACCCCTACGGCGACCTCTGGTTCGATGCCCCGCCGCCTTCCCCGCTGGCGGCAACGCTGGGTGAGCACGCGGTCTACCTCGGCTCCTTCTCCAAGGTGCTGGCGCCGGGCCTGCGCCTGGGCTACATGGTTGCCCCGCCGGCCCTCTACCCCAAGCTGCTGCAGGCCAAGCAGGCGGCCGACCTGCACACGCCAGGCTTCAACCAGCGCGTGGTGCACGAAGTCATCAAGGACGGCTTCCTGCGCGAGCATGTGCCGATCATCCGGGCGCGCTACAAGGCCCAGCGCGACGCCATGCAGGTCGCGCTGCAGCAGCACCTGCCGCCCGGCTGCCACTGGACCATGCCCGCAGGCGGCATGTTCTTCTGGATCGAGTTGCCGGTCCAGCTTGACGCAGTGGCGCTGCTGCCCAAGGCGATCGAAGCCGGCGTGGCCTATGTCCCCGGGGCGGCCTT
>JADZCL010000074.1 GCA_020851615.1 Rubrivivax sp. | reverse complement strand
TTGGCTGGTGCGCCCGGTGGCCGGGATGCCAGCAGGGCCATCGGGCATCGAGGCCTGGTGCAGCACGCTGGCCATGGGCACCGACAACTGCCGCTTCCAGCTCTGGCAGGGGTCGGCGCTGTTCGACGCCGATTGGCAGGCGGGCTGGAAGGCCTTTGCGTCACCGCATTGGGCCTTGTTGTGGGACTTCCCGCTGATCATCGCCTACGCCTATGTGCTGGCACGCTGGACCAGCCGCGCCTTTGCCCGCCTCGCGGGGCTGCGTGACGTGCAGGCCACCGCGCGGCCCTGGCTGGCGCGGCTGTCCTGTGCGCTGCCGGTGGCGGTGGTTGCCGACCTGTGCGAGAACCTGCTGACCTGGGCAGGCCTGCTCCCGGGCACGGTGCTGTGGGCGTGGACCGCCTGGCCACTGCACGCGCTGCTGAGCCTGGCGGTGACGATCAAGTGGCTGGGCTTGCTGCTGGCTCTGGGCCTGGTGGCCGCGGGCCTGCTGCAGCGCGCTCGCTGAGGCGGGCGCAGACTGCGATGGGGACAGCCGCCAGGCGTCGGCTTGTGCCGGCATGGTCACGCCGGCACACTGCGTTCACGCAGTGAAGGACAAGCCCATGGCCCAGCATCTGCTTGATCTCGGTGACGACGGCATCGCGGCCGCGCGCGCGCAGCTCGAACACTACCTGCCGGGCTTGGACCCGGGCCTCGTACCCCTGTCGGCCCAGACCGCGCTGCTGCCCGACACCACACTGCTGGCGCTGCAGCGCAGCTACGGCCTGCGCGCGGCAGCGGACATCCTGCAGCGGGCCGGCGTGCGGCAGCACCGCGCGCTGCCCGACATCGAGGCGCTGGACCTGCTCCTGGCGCGCGACGCCGCCGCAGCACCTGATCGCGCACTGCGCGCCGGCGTCGCCCGCGACTGGCACCTCACGGCGGTGAAGGCACAGGACGCCTGGGCCCGCTGGGGCGGTCCGCTGGCCATCGACTGGGCCGACCTGCGCGTGGGCCAGATCGACACCGGCTACCTGCCGCACCCGGTCTTCGGCTTCCCCGCTGCGCCGTGGATCGACGTCCCGGCCGGGCGCACCTTCTTCGCCTCCGGTCCGGGCACGGACGACGGTGCGGCGGTCGGCGGCAGCGGACCCGGCGGCGGGGTCGACGCCAACCAGGCCGCCTACGACGGCCACGGCACGCGCGTGGCCAGCGTCATCTGCGGCCATGACCCGGGCGCGCCCCCAGCCCCGTTCTTCGGCGTGGCGCCGCGCGTGCCGCTGGTGCCGGTGCGCATCGCCAACCACGTCTTCATCAGCCACGCGCAGCGTGAACTGGCGCGCGCCCTGCACTACCTGCTGCAACAGCCCGGGCTTGGCGTGATCAATCTCAGCATGGGCTTCCTGCCGCGCACGCAGATGGGGGTGCTCGACCGTGCAATCGACGCCGCCTACGAGGCCGGGGTCATCGTGGTCTGCGCCGCCGGCCAGCCGCTGGCCTCGGTGATCGCCCCGGCACATGGGCGGCGCACCGTGGCGGTGGCGGGCAGCACCGTGGGTGGCATTCCCTGGGGCAGCAGCGCCCACGGCACGGCCGTCGACTGGGCAGCGCCGGCCGACGCCATCTACCGCGCCGAGGTGCGGCGCGATGGCAGCGCCGCCTATGCGGGCGGCGGCGACGGAACTTCGTATGCCGCGGCCATCACCACCGGCGCGGCGGCGCTGTGGCTGGCCCACCATCGCAACGCACTGCCTGCGCGCTATCTCCAACCGTGGCAGCGCGTGGAAGCCTTCATCGCCACGGCCGGTGCAACGGCGCGGGCGATGCCGCATCAGCAGCCCGGCTCCTTCGGCAGCGGCATCCTCGACATCGACGCGCTGCTGGCAGCGCCCTTGCCCGATCCGGCGACACTGCGCAAGCAGGCGCGGGCATGACGAGCGCGCCGTTCAGACCGGGCGGCGGCGCTCCAGCTTCAGGCTGGCGTACAGGCGGGCCTTGTCCTCGTACATGGCCTGGTCGGCGTGGTGGACCGCGGACTCGATCTGCTCACCGCTGCGTGCCACCGCCGTGCCGGTGGCAAAGCTGAGCGCCTGTCCCGGGTAGAACTGGTTGTTGATCTCGACGAGGCCGGCCACCCGCTCGGCCATGCCCTGCGCGGCACGCTCGTCACCGCCCGGGATGAGGACGCAGAACTCGTCGCCACCGATGCGGGCCGCGCAGCCCGGGCTGTCGACCGCCTTGCCCAGCACCTCGCCGGCGCGGCGCAGCAGCGCATCACCGGCAGCGTGGCCATGCTCGTCATTCACCGCCTTGAGGCCATTCATGTCCATGACCAGCAGCGCCACCGGCCACGGCCCCTTGCGCGTGAGGCGGTTGAGCTCGTCGACGTAGAAGGCGCGGTTGCGCAGGCCGGTCAGCACGTCGTGCTTGCCCAGGTACTCGAGGTAGGCCTCGGCCTTCTTGCGCGCGGTGATGTCCACCAGCGAGACCAGCACCATGCTCCAGTCGTCCCGGTGCGCCTCCAGCACCGCAAACTGCATGTGGATGTGAAGTGGCTCGCCAGCCAGGGTGGTGTTGACGACCTCGCGCTGCTGCACCAGTTGCCCGTCCCACAGGTCCAGCAACTGCTCGGCGAAGGAGTCGCGCATCCGCGCGCCGAACACGCGCTCGGTCGCACCCAGCAGGCTGCGCTTGTCCGGTGCCCCGAAGAGGGTCAACGTGACCTGGTTGACGTCGATGACGCGGATCTCGCGCATGCAGCGCTCGATGAATTCGGGGTGCACCTTCAGGAAGGTCCTGAAGTCGCGGATGCCTTGCTCGCGCACCCCGTCCAGCAGCCGCTTGACCTGGCTGAAGTCCTCGACCCACAGCGAGACCGGCGAGTGCTCGAACAGGCCGCGCGCGTAGCGCTCGCTGTCCTGCAGGCGGCGCTGCGCGCGCATCTGTCCGGTGTGGTCCTCGAGCGAGACGAGCACGCGGTCCCATGCCGCCTCGTGCCCGGGCAGCACGCGCCCGCGCACCCGCACGTCCAGGCGCCGGCCATCGAGCGTGTAGTTGACGGTCTGGTTGTCGAAGCTGTTGCCATCCGCCCAGAGCTGCTCGATCTCGGCGATCGAGTGCACGTGCATCTCGTCGCGAAAGACCAGCGGCAGCGCCTCCTCGAGCGCGCGCTGGTCGCTGGCGCCGAACAGATCGAGCGTGCGTCGGTTCACGCGCAGGATGCGGATGGCCTGGCCATAGGCGCGCTGCGCCTGCGGCTGGGCCAGCAGATGTGCGCGCACGTCGGTCACGCCCTGCGCACGCCAGCTCTCGAAAAGCGCACGCACGCCGCTGAAGTCCTGCAGCCACAGGGACACCGGAGCGAGATCGAACATGTGCTCGAAATCGGCGAGGGTGGTCGGCGCGTTCGTCATCCCGCAAGCGTACAGGCAGGCTGCCATCGCGGCGGCGCGTGCGGCGTCAAGGGGACGCCACCCCCAGCCCCTGCAGTTCGCCCACAGAGGCTTCGAACGCGGGGCCCGCCACCGGCTTGCCAAACAGATAGCCCTGCCAGGTGTCGCAGCCGCTGCGCTGCAGGAAGGCGCGCTGCGCCTCGGTCTCGACGCCCTCGGCAACCGTGCGCAGGCCCAGGCTCGCGCCCAGCGCGACGATGGTCCGCGCGATGGCGGCGTCGTTGGGGTCGACGAGCACGTCGCGCACGAAACTCTGGTCGATCTTGAGCTTGTCCAGCGGCAGGCGCTTGAGGTAGGACAGCGACGAGTAGCCGGTGCCGAAGTCGTCCAGCGAGAACCCCACGCCATAGGCCTTGAGCGCCGCCATCTTGCTGATCGTGCCCTCCACGTCCTGCAGCAGCAGGCCCTCGGTGAGCTCGAGCTCCAGGCGCTGCGGGTTGGCCCCGGTGGACGCGAGCGCGGCCAGCACCTGGTCGGTGAAGTCGGGCTGGGAGAACTGGCGCGGGCTGACGTTCACCGCGAGCTTGAGCGGCGCCAATCGCGGGTCCGCAGCCCAGCGCACCAGCTGCCGGCAAGCGGTTTCGAGCACCCACTGGCCCAGCGGCAGGATCAGGCCGCTCTCCTCGGCAAGCGGAATGAACTGTCCGGGCGAGACGAAGCCCGCCTGTGGGTGGTGCCAACGCACCAGTGCCTCGGCGCCCAGCACGCGGCCGTCACAGACCTGGGCCTGGTAGTAGAGCTCGAACTGGTTCTCGGCCAGCGCGGTACGCAGGTCGCGCTCGAGCTGCGCACGCGCGTGCACGCGCGCCTGCACGTCGGCATCGTAGAAACACAAGGTATCGCGCCCGGCCGCCTTGGCCTGGTAGAGCGCCATGTCGACCTGCTGCAGGAGGTCATCGACGCTCTCTTCCTGCCCCCTGAAGAGCGCGGCACCGATGCTGGCCGAGGTGTGATAGGGCTCGCCATCGAGCATGAAGGGCTGGCGCAGCACCTCGAGGATGCGCCGGCCCACGTCACTGGCGTGCGCCGCCATCGCGTCGATGCTGCTGCCCGCGGCTTCCAGCACGAGCACGAAGGCATCGTCCCCGTGCCGGGCCAGCGTGTCCTGCCCCTGCACGAAGACCAGCAGCCGCTGCGCCACCAGGCGCAGCAATTCGTCACCGCACTCGTGGCCACGCGTCTCGTTGAGCGTCTTGAAGTGGTCCAGGTCGAGCATCAGCACCGCACCGCAGCCCTCGTTCCTGGCGCAGCGCTGCATCGCATCGGCAAGGCGCGCCAGAAGCTGGCGGCGGTTGGCCAGTCCGGTGAGCGGGTCGAAGCTGGCCAGGTAGCTGATCTCGGTCTGCGCCGCCTTGCGGTCGGTGAGGTCCTCGATGAGGACCATCTCCATGCCCTCCATGAGGACGCCCGAAATGGCCACCGTGCGCTGCGCGCCGTCGGCACACTGGATGAAGTACTCGTGCTCCTGCATGATGCCGTTGCCGGCCAGGGCCTTGTCGCGCAGCATGCCCCATTGCTGCATCGCCTGAGCGCGCTGATGCGGGTCGGGATAGGCGTGCTGGAACCACGAGCCCGAGTCGTACACCACGTCCGGCGTGTAGCCGGTAATCCTCAGGTAGGCGGCGTTGCGGTACTCGATGCGGTCGGCGATGCTGGCCAGGATGATGCCGATCGGCAGGTGGTCGAGCATCGTCCGCTGACGCCGTTCGCTGCGTTGCAGGGCCTCGTCAACCTCCCGCCGCTGCGTGATGTCTTGCATCACGTACATGGCCTGGGTGAGCGGCTTGCCGGGCTGCAGGATGGGTGAGATCGTCAGGTCGACCCAGATCGCCTGGCCGTCCTTGCCGCACAGGCGCTTCTCGAGGTGGCCCGAGGGGATCTCCTGGTCGAGCAGACGCTGCACCAGCTCACCCTCGGTCGACTGGTCGGCCGGGTCGGAGATGGCGCGCGTGTCGCGTTCGAGCAGTTCAGCACGCGTGTAGCCCAGCATCGCGCAGCACTTCTGGTTGGCGTCGACCAGGCGTCCACTGCGGATATCCACCAGCGCCACGCCGACGGCGGCCTGGTGGAAGATGGCGCGCAGACGCTGCTCGCGGTCGTGCAGTGCACCGTGGGCAGTCTGCATCACGCGCAAGGCCTGCGTACGCTGGCGCATCAGCCAGCCAGCGGCCAGGGCGGCCAGCAGCGACAGCGTGGCACCCGCGGCGGCCATCCAGGCCGGCAGCAGCCGCTCGGACGGCGAGATCAGCGGCGTCAAGGCCGCAAAGCTCAGCTGCCAGCGGCGGCCGTACAGATCCAGCGTGCGCACCAGGCGCGCGGCATGGACGTCCGGCTCGCTTGCCGCAGCACCCACCGCGCCAAGCAGCTGCGCCGGCCCCGGCACGGCTGCATCCGCCGCGCCGATGTCGTCCAGCCGCAGCGCCACGCCCCTGAGGGAGCCCGCCGCGCGGATGGCCTCGAGCATCTCGTGCGTGCGCACCGCTGCGGCGACTGCACCGATGAAGCGCGGCGGCCCTGCGGCGGCACCGTCCGGCACGAACACCGGATAGCGCAGCATGAAGGCCTGGCGTTGCACGGTCTCCTGCAGCAGATCGAAGGGCGCCGAGAGCACCGGCTGACCGGTGCGGCGCGCCCGCAACAGGGCAGCGACGTTGGCCGGCTGGGAGCCGATGTCCAGGCCAAAGACGCCGCTGTTGCGCTCACGCGGCCAGAGGTACTGGATGACGTAGTGATCCGGCCCCGGCAGCCGCGGGTGGATGATCGCGCCGGAGGCCGGGGTCTGCAGGTCCTCGGCCTGTGCCTGCAGGCTCTGCTCCAGGGCCGGGAGCTGGTCAGTCGTGGCAAAGCGGGCAAACGAGATATTGCGGATCTCGGGGTAGCGCTCACGCAACTGCCGCCCGGACAGGATGCGCTCGAAGCGTCGGTGCCCCATGTCGGGCGTGGCGAGGTAGAGGTCGCGCACACCGGCGACCAGATCCGAATACGCCGTGACGCGGGCTCGGATCGCGTCGGTGGCGGCGCGCGCCTCATGCTCGAAGCGCTGCTGCACGACCTTGCCGTTGGCTTGCGTCTGGTAGTGCACCAGCCAGGCGGTCAGGCCCAGACCGACCAGCAGCACGGTACCGGCGACGAGCCAATGGCTGCGGGCAGACATGGGGTCAGGTGGGCAGGATCCGGTGGACGATACCAACGACGCGTGCGCAGGGCAAATCCGCTGGCGCCCATGCGGTTTCGGCCGCAACAGCGCAGGCTTGATGCCGCTGCCTGCGGACGGTGTCGAACCGCGCAATCCTGCCGCTGCAGCGATGGTCGCCGCGCCGGGACCGCGGCGCATGAGGTGCTCGTACGCGGGCAAGCGCAAGCAAGGCGCGCCTAGAATCGCGCGCCTTGGCTCGCCTGGCGACCACCGTTCCGCCGCTTCCTGCGCACCGCATCATGGACCTGCAGATCACCATTGCCCTCGTCGACGAACTGGAAGATGACGAGGTACACGGCCACGGCGAGCTCGACATGGCCAGCGGCGAGATCCGCAACGTGCAGTACGAGGACTACGACGCCGGCGCGCAAGGCCTGCCGGCGCGGCGCGCGGACTACACCTTCACCGTCGGCCTGCTGGCCAAGGGCGGGCGCGAGGTCGAGTTCAGGGTCGACGTCGACCGCACCAGCGGTCGCTATTCGGTATCACCCAGCGAACTGCTGGAGTTGAAGAACCGCGCGGCCCGCCTCTTCACCCAGCGTCCAGGCGGCTGAAGCGGGCTCCGCCGGCAACGGCACCGGCTGCCGTTCACGCCAGGCGCAGCGCCACGACGCCGGCGACGATCACCCCCGTGCCCAGGGCCCGCTGCCAGCCGAAGCGCTCCTTCAGCAGCCAGGTCCCGAGCAGGCTGGCAAACAGCACCGAGGTCTCGCGCAGCGCGGCCACGCTGGCCACTGGCGCGCGCGTCATCGCCCACAGCGCGATCGCGTAGCTGGCCACCGAAGCCACGCCACCCACCGCCGCCAGCGGCCAGCGCTGCCGCGCGTAGGCCGCGATGGCCCGCCGCCCCGCGGCGTCGCGGCGCAGCAGCACCAGGAGCAGGAAGGGCAGGCCATCGACGACGAACAACCACAGGATGTAGCGCAGCGGCGCGCCGCCAGCGGCGACCTCGGTGCGCACGCCGCGGCCGTCGACGAAGGTGTAGCCGGCGATGATCGCCGCGTTGGCGAAGGCGAACGCCAGCGCCTTGCCGTGGTGCAGCGCCTGCCCCGGATGGGCCAGGCCCACAAGCGCCACGCCCCCTGCGATGCACAGCACCCCGGCCCAGGCCGCAGGGGTGAGCGCCTCGCCGACGAAGGGCGCACTGCCCAGCGCCACCAGCAGCGGCGCGAAACCCCGCATGATCGGATAGGTCAGCCCCAGCTCGCCATGGTGGTAGGCGCCGGCCAGCGCGCTGTAGTAGGCGATGTGGATGAACATCGACGCCGCGAGGAAGGGCCAGGCTTCCCTGTGCGGCACGCCCACCGCCAGCGCCAGGGGCAGCACGACCAGCCCGCCCAGGAAATGCACGAGCGCGGTATCGACGGTCTTGTCGCCGCTGGCCTTGACGAGCGCATTCCAGCTCGCATGCAGCGCCGCACCGCACAGCACGGCCAGCACGACCGGCCAGCTCAAGCCCATGGGAGCGCTGCCGGTGCCCCGCGTCGACGCCGGCGCTGTGAGGGACTCGGCACCGTCCTGCCACTAGCGCGGCCGCTCATCGATGCTGGCCAACTGCGAATGGCGGATGCGCGTGCTGGCCAGCGCACCGGCGGACTCCAGGATCGGGTAGGCGATCGAGCAGATGTGCGAGTTGATCCGCTTCAACTCGCTCAGCAGGTCCAGGTGCAGCGAGCTTGTCTCGATGCTCGAGGTGGTGTTGTCCTGCAGCCGCATGATGTGGTTGGATGCGTACTCGCGCTCGAGGTCGCGAAAGCGCGCCTTCTCCTCCAAGAGCCGCTGCGCATCGCGCACGTGGCCGTCGAGGAAGACGCTCATGCCCAGGCGCAGGTTGGCCAGCAGCCGCTCGTGCAGGTGGCAGATCTCGGCCATGCCGGCGTCCGAGAAGCGCAGGCCCTTGCGGATCTTCTTGTCCTCCAGGTCCTGCACGATGCGCTCGATGCAGTCGCCGATCTGCTCCATGTTGATCGTGAAGCTGACGATATCGGTCCAGCGCCGGCCCTCGCGCTCGGACAGCGCCTCGCGCGAGATCTGCGTCAGGTAGAACTTGATCGCCGAGTACAGCTCGTCGACGCTGTCGTCCATGCGGCGCAGGTTCTCGGCCAGCTCGACATCGTTCTCACGCATCACCGGCAGCACGCCGCGCAGCATGGTCTCGACGACATCGGCCTGGTGCAGCGCCTCGCGTGCGGCGCAGCTGATGGCCAGGCTGGGCGTGGCCAGCGCCACCGGGTCCAGATGCCGCGGCCCGTTGCCCTGCCCGAGCGCCCTCGCCTTCGGCAGCATGCGCTCGGTGATGCGCGCCACCGGGCCGACGAAGCCGATGAAGGCCAGCGCCAGCAGCAGGTTGAAGCCGAGGTGGAACAGCACGACCTGCTGATGGACGTAGGTCACGTGGTTGCGCAGCAGCAGCTCCATCTCGGGCAGGACGGGAACGATCAGCGCCGCCCCCACGCACTTGAAGATCAGGTTGCCCAGCGGCAGCCGGCGCAGCTCGGCGCCGCCGGTGGCCGTGACGAGCATCGCCAGCACGCCGCTGCCCACGTTGGCCCCCAGCACCAGGCCCAGCGTGACGGG
>JADZCL010000073.1 GCA_020851615.1 Rubrivivax sp. | reverse complement strand
TGGTGGCCTGGGGCGGAATCGAACCACCGACACGCGGATTTTCAATCCGCTGCTCTACCAACTGAGCTACCAGGCCGAAAGCGCGGGAGTATAGCGGCTTGCTCGGCGCGACCCAAGGCGCGGCGATGCAAGCACGTCAGAGCGCCCCGCGCTTGTTGCGGGTCAGGTCGACGCCCAGTTGCTTGAGCTTGCGGTAGAGGTGCGTGCGCTCGAGGCCGGTCTTCTCGGCCACGCGGGTCATCGAGCCGCTTTCCTTGGCAAGGTGGAACTCGAAGTAGCTCTTCTCGAAGGCGTCGCGGGCCTCGCGCAGAGGGCGGTCGAGATCGAAGCTCTGTTCGGCCTGCGGGCCGACGGCCGTGGTGGCTGTGGCCACCGGCTGCGCGCCGTAGATCGGCCCGCCACCGCCCACGTCGGAGGCCGCCGTGCCGCCTTCGTCGCGCGGCGGCGGGCTGCCGTTGCTGCCCGGTGCCGCGCTGCTGCGCGGCGCGGGCTTGGCGAGCGCCTGGTCGACGGCACGCAGGAGCTTCTGCAGGGTGATCGGCTTCTCGAGAAAGGCGCAGGCGCCGAACTTGGTCGCCTCGACCGCGGTGTCGATGGTGCCGTGGCCACTCATCATGATCACCGGCATGCTCAACATGCCGGCGGTGCCCCACTCCTTGAGCAGGCTGATGCCGTCGACGTCGGGCATCCAGATGTCCAGCAGCACCAGGTCCGGGCGCAGCGACTCGCGCACGCTGCGCGCCTGGGCTGCGTTCTCGGCCAGCTCGACGGTGTGCCCTTCGTCGGTGAGGATCTCCGAGAGCAGGGCCCTGATGCCCAGTTCGTCGTCTACGACCAGTATGGTTGCCATGCGTGCGATCAATGCACCTGCGTCGGAGCCCCGCTGCCCGCGGCGGGGCCGTCAAGGGTCGGCTCGTTCGGGCCGACGGCAGCCGCCACCGGTGCGAAAGTGGAAAATGATAACGAAACTCGCGCGCCGATCACCTCGGCCTCTGGATCGTCGTCGAGATGGAGGTTGACCACGCGCAGGCGAGCGCGGTGTTCGTCGGCGATCTTCTTCACCACGGCCAGGCCCAGGCCCGTGCCCTTGGCCTTGGTGGTGACATAGGGCTCGAACGCGCGCTTGAGCACCCGCTCGGCAAAGCCCGGGCCGTTGTCGAGCACGGTCAGGCGCACCGCGCGCAATTCGCCATGCTCGCCGCGCGCGCTCGAGGTCCGCACGCAGACCTGGCCGTCGTCCTGGTCCGAGACGGCATCCAGTGCGTTCTGCACCAGGTTGTGGATGACCTGCCGCAGTTGCGTCGGGTCACCCATGATGGGCGGAAGATCGGGCTCGATCTGCGCACGCAGCACGCCGCCGTCGTGCGCGGTGCCATAGAGCGCAAGCACCTCCTGCACGAGCGGGTTGAGCGCCAGCGGCCGCGGCTGCGCAGCCGGCAGCCGCGCGTAGTCGCGGAACTCGTTGACCAGGCGCTGCATCGCCTGCACCTGGCTGACGATGGTGCCCACCGCGCGCAGCAGCAGCGCCTGGTCGGCGCCGGCGAGCTTGCTCTCGAGCTTGTGCTGCAGGCGCTCGGCCGAGAGTTGGATCGGCGTCAGGGGGTTCTTGATCTCGTGCGCCAGGCGTCGAGCCACTTCGCCCCAGGCCAGGCTGCGCTGCGCGGAGACGATGTCGGTGATGTCGTCGAACACCAGCAGCCGCATCGCGCCGGGCAGTTGCGCGCCGCGCACGAGCAGGCTGATCGCGGTGCCGTCGCCACGGGCGAGCTCCCAGCTCTCCTGCCACTGGTCGCGTTCGCCGGCCTCGGGGCTGGTGTGCAGCAGCTCGAAGCGCTGCGCGATGTTGTGGGCCAGCGTCTGCAGCTCGGGCACCTCGTCCAGGTGTCGTCCGTGCCAGGCGCCGAAGGGCAGGCGCAGGATGCGCGTGGCACCCGGATTGACGGTGTCGATGCGGCCCTCGGGGTCGAGCACGATGACGCCGGCACTCAGTGTGTCCAGGATGGTCTGCAGCCGCGTGCGCGCGCCCTCGAGCTGGGCCACGCCGCCCTGCACCTGCGCACGGGCATCGGCCAGCTGCGCCGTCATCTGCGCGAAGGAGCGTGTCAGGCCGCCCAGTTCGTCGCGCGAGGCGAACACCGGCTTGGCGGTCAGGTCACCGGCGGCCACCTGACGCACGCCGTCGGCCAGCAGCAGCAGCGGACGGGCAAGCTGGGTGCCCAGCAGGATCGCCAGCAGCACCGCGCCGAAGACGGCCAGGATCAGCGCCAGCGTCAGCGTGCCGATGTACATGCGGCGCAGGCTGTCCCGCGCGAGAGCGCGCTGCTGGTATTCGCCGTAGGCCGTCTGCACGGCCAGGGCGTTCTGCGCCAGCGTGCGTGATAGCGGCTGCACCAGCAGCAGGAAGCGATCCTCGCCGGCCGCAAGGCTGAGCACGCGACTGGGCACCCGCGCCAGGGCGCGCACGCGCGCGGGGCTGCCCTCGGGGCGCTGCAGCGTCTCTTCGTCGAGCCCTTCGATCTGGCTGGTGACGCCGACTGCCCGCGCCTGGCGCAGCAACTGCGCGCCAGGGCGCTCGGTGGACACGGCCGTGGTCCCGCTGGCCGCCCCCAGCAGCACCTGGCCACTGCCCCCAAGCAGCGCCATCTCAGCCACCCCCATCTGGGCGCGCAGGCGCTCGAGCGCCAGCGGGGTGGCCGCGGTGCTGCCATCGGCCAGACGTTCGGCACCCAGGCGCGCCTTCAGCGCCAGGTCGGCCGACAGCGTATCGAGGGTGCCCTTGCCCAGCGACAGCCCGGCATCAAGCGCCCCGGCCAGCCGCACATCGAACCAGGCCTCGATGCTGCGCGTGACGAACTGGTAGGAGACGGTGTAGATCGTCAGCCCCGGCAACAACCCGAGCAGCGCGAAGATGCCTGCCAGCTTGAGCAGCAGGCGGCTGCCGAACTTGCCGCGCCGCAGGCGCAGCACGAGGCGTACGGCGGCAAAGCCGATCACCAGCGTCAGCAGCGCCGCCACCGCCACGTTGGCCCAGAACAGCCAGACGAAGCGGCGTTCGCCCGCGCTGCCGCCGCTGCCCCCATCGAGGCCCATGCGGACCACGAAGGCCAGCACCAGGATGAGGCCGGTGGTGGCAGTGAGGGCAACGATCCAGGCCCAGCGCGCCGAGCGGGTCATGGCGTGGCCTATTCGAGCCGGATCGTGCGCTCCACGCCGAGCGCGAAGTCGTTGCCCCCGGGCAGGCCGATGGCCATCGGCCCGGGCAACTGCGAGGTGTCCAGGCGCCAGCTGAAGTCCACGGTATAGCGGCTGTCCGGGTCGAGCTGGGCCGTATCAGCCAGGCGCCAGCGGGCCGCCCGCGTCACGGTGGCAAAGGCGTCGGCCAGCGTGGCATAGGTCTGGTTCAGCCCGCCCATGCCGACGCGCCAGTTGTTGGTCAGCGGCTGGTAGACGAGCCGCCAGCTGCGCGTGACGCGCGCGATGCGCTCATCACGCCAGTACCAGCGGCTGCGCCAGAGCGTGGCCTGTGCGGTGAAGTAGATCGGCACGCCGCGCTGCAGCGCCTCCTCGACCGCGCGCGGCAGACTGACCTGCACCGCGAACTCGACCAGCAGTGCGCCCTC
>JADZCL010000072.1 GCA_020851615.1 Rubrivivax sp. | reverse complement strand
GGCGAAGGACTGCTGCAGGCAGCGCTCCTGGGCCTGGTGACCGTGGCCGAGCAGCGGGGCACGGGCGACTTCGCGCGCGACGAGCTCCTGCGCTGGCTGGCCGAGGCCGCCTGGTATCCGACCGCGCTGCTGCCCAGCCAGGGCGTGCGCTGGGAGGGGGTGGACGCCCAGCGCGCCCGGGCCACGCTGCACGATGGCGCACTGGCCGTGACGCTGGAGTTCGAATTCGGCGCCGACGACCTGATCGCGCGCGTGTATGCACCGGGGCGCGGCCGCCTGGTTGGCGGGCGCAGTATCCAGACGCCCTGGGAAGGGCGCTGGCGCGACTACGCTGCGCATTCCGGGGTCTGGGTTCCGCACACGGGTGAAGTGGCCTGGCTGCTGCCCGGGGGCCGCCTGCCGTACTGGCGCGGCAAGCTGACAGCCGTCGAGTTCGATAGCGCGCACGCTGCGCGCTGAACGCCGCACGCTGAACGCTGCGCTGGGACTGGCATCATCGACGGCAGGATGTGGATCGACTCGCACTGCCACCTGGACGCGCCCGAGTTCGACGCCGACCGTGTCGAGGTGCTGGCCGCGGCGCGCGCGGCAGGGGTCGGCCAACTGGTTCTGCCGGCGGTTGCCGTGGCGCATTTCGAACCCCTGCAGCGGCTGGCGCGCGCGCACGGCCTGGCATACGCCCTGGGCATCCACCCGCTCTTCGTCGAGCAGGCGCAGGACGGTGACCTCGAATGCCTGCAGCAGGCACTGGCCGACGCGGCAGCAGACCCCCTGTGCGTTGCCGTGGGGGAGATCGGCCTGGACCGCTTCGTGCCGGGGCTGGACCTGCCGCGGCAGCAGCGCTTCCTGCAGACGCAGCTGGCGCTGGCGAATGCGGCGGGGTTGCCGGTCATCCTGCACACGCGGCGCGCGCTCGACGAGGTGCTGGCGGCGCTGCGTCGCCAGCCGGTGCGTGGCGGCATCGCCCACGCCTTCAACGGCAGCGCGCAGCAGGCTTCACAACTGCTGACGCTGGGCTTGAAGCTCGGCTTCGGGGGCACGCTGACCTTCGAGCGCTCGCGGCGCATCCGCGAGCTTGCGCGCACGCTGCCGCCGCAGGCGCTGGTGCTCGAGACCGATGCGCCGGATATCGCCCCGCAATGGATGCAGCGCAGCGCCGCCGAACGCGCAGCCGGCGTGACCAGCCGCAACACGCCGGCCGAGCTGCCGCGCATCGGGGCGACGCTGGCGCAGCTGCGCGGCTGGACGCTCGAGGAAACGGCGTCGATCACGCGGGCCAACACCCTGGTGGCCTTGCCGCGCCTGGCCCCGCTGCCGGCCGTGCCCGATGCCTGAGGGGTCTGTGGCGATGCGGCCGGTGGTGATGCGGCTGCGTTAGCCTCGCCCCATGGCTGCATCCAAGCGCATGGTCACGCCGCCTGCGGAAGCCGCGGGGGTGCTGCCGCCCGTCACGATCAGCGAGTACGAGGGGGTGCGCTACCTGCACCTGGGCTCGATCTGGGTGCAGGGCGCGATGCGCCTGCGCAAGCCCGACGTGATCGAGCTTGACTACGTGCAGCGCATGCTGGCCAGCCTGCTGTGGCTGCCGCAGCCGCTGCCGGGGCAGGCGCTGGCCGTGCAACTGGGCCTGGGCGCGGGAGCGATCACGCGCTTCACGCATGGCGCGCTCGGGCTGCGCACGATTGCCGTCGAGTTGAACCCGCTCGTGATCAACGCCTGCCGGCTGTGGTTTCATCTGCCCGAGGACGGGCCACGGCTGCAGGTGCTGCGCATGGACGCGCTGCGCTGGCTGCGCGAGTGCGCAGAGCCCGGCAGCGTGCAGTTGCTGCATGTCGATCTCTACGACGAAGATGCGGCTGCGCCCGTGCTCGATGACGAAGACTTCTACGCCGCCTGCCACCGCGTGCTCGCGGCCGGGGGTGTGATGGCGGTCAACCTCTTTGGCCGCCGCGCGAGCTTTGCTGCCAGTGCCGCGCGCATTGCCGCGGTCTTCGGCGCTGCCCAGGTATGGAGCCTGCGTCCCACGCGTGAAGGCAACACGGTCATCGTCGGCGGTCGCGACGTGCAGGTGCCCGGGCGCGCGGAACTGCTGCAGCGCGCAGCGCAGATCGAACAGCGCGTGGGGGCGCTCGGCCTGCCGGCGCGCCGCTGGTTGCGCATGGTGCGGCCGTGGCGGCCGGCGGCGTATCCTGCAACGCAGCGATGATCGGCCCATGAGCAGCACCCATTCCCGGCGCACCGACCGCCCCGCACCTCGCCAGACGTCGCCAACGGCCAGCGGGCGACTCGACTGGCGCCAGTTGCTGGAATGGCTGCTCGCGGACGGCTGGATTGCTGCCGAAGATGCCGAGCGCGTGGCGGGGCGCCTGTCGGCCGGCACGTCGACGCTGCATGCGCTCGTGCGTCTGGGTGGCGCGGGGCTGGTGCGCCGTGACGCGGCCGGTGGCGGCCGCGGGCTCGACGTCGAGGCGCTCACGCAGTGGCTGGCAGCCCGTGCGCAGCTGCCCTACCTGCGCATCGACCCGTTGAAGGCCGATGCCGGCCGCGTGGCCGAGGTGATGTCGGCGCAGTATGCGCAGATGCGCCATGCGCTGCCGATCAAGCTGAGCGCGACCGAAGTCACCATCGCGACAGCCGAACCCTTCGACACGGGCTGGGTGGCGGAGATCGAGAACCACCTGCGCCGGCCGGTGAAGCTGGTACTGGCCAGCCCCGAGGAGTTGCGCCGCTACACGAGCGAGTTCTACACGCTCTCGCGCTCGGTGCGCGCGGCGCACAAGACGAGCGAGGTCTCCGGCACGGCCAGCTTCGAGCAGCTCGTCGAGCTCGGCAAGGCCAAGGGTCAGCTCGACGTCAACGACCAGGGCGTGGTGCAGGTTGTCGACTGGCTGTGGCAGTACGCGTTCGACCAGCGCGCCAGCGACATCCACCTCGAGCCGCGGCGCGACATCGGGGCCATCCGCTTTCGCATCGACGGCGTGCTGCACACCGTCTACCAGGTGCCGCTGCCGGTGATGGCGGCGATGACCTCGCGCATCAAGCTGCTGGGACGCATGGACGTGGTCGAGAAGCGGCGCCCGCTCGACGGCCGCATCAAGACGCGCCGTCCCGACACCGACAGCGGCGCGGGCGGCGAGGTCGAGATGCGCCTGTCGACCCTGCCCACCGCCTTTGGCGAGAAGATGGTCATGCGCATCTTCGACCCGCAGACGGTGAGCAAGACGGTCGCCGAACTGGGTTTCGGTGAACATGACGCGGCGCGCTGGCAGGAGCTGATCAAGCGCCCGCACGGCATCATCCTCGTCACCGGACCCACCGGCAGCGGCAAGACGACCACGCTCTACGCCACGCTGAGGGCGCTGGCCACCGAGGCGGTCAACATCTGCACGATCGAGGACCCGATCGAGATGATCGAGCCCGCCTTCAACCAGACCCAGGTGCATGCCGCCATCGACATGGGCTTTGCCGAAGGGCTGCGCGCACTGATGCGCCAGGACCCCGACATCATCATGGTGGGCGAGATCCGCGACCTCGCCACCGCCGAGATGGCGATCCAGGCCGCGCTCACCGGGCACCTCGTCTTCAGCACGCTGCACACCAACGACGCGGCCAGCGCCATCACGCGCCTGGTCGACCTCGGCGTGCCCGGCTACCTGATCTCGGCCACGGTGATCGGCGTGCTGGCGCAGCGCCTGGTGCGCACGCTGTGCACGGCCTGCCGCACGCGCGACGAAGCGACCACCCGCGAAGCGCTGGATGCACTGGCCCAGCCGTGGCGGCTCTCCGGCGGTGTGCGCCCGTTCAAGCCGGTGGGCTGCCTCGAGTGCCGCCACAGCGGCTACCGCGGTCGGGCCGGGTTGTATGAACTGCTGGTGATGACCGAGGCGGCGCGCCAGTGCGTGCATCCGCAGCCCGATGTGGCGGCACTGCGCCGCCAGGGCAGCAAGGACGGCATGCGCCCGCTGCGCCTGGCCGGTGCGATGCAGGTCGCGCAGGGGCTCACGACGATCGAGGAAGTGCTGCGCAGCACGCCCGGCATCGAACGCTGAGGCCGTCCCTAGAATGCCCGCCCACACCACGAGCGGCTGGAGACAGGGCGTGAAGATCAAGAGCCAGAAGGACTTCTGGGCCGGGCTGATGTTCGTCTTCAGCGGCAGCGCGTTCGCCTGGGGCGCAACCAGCTACAGCTTCGGCAGTTCGGCGAACCCGGGGCCGGGCTACTTCCCGTTCGGTCTGGGCATCATCCTGGCGCTGCTGGGTGCCGTCGTGCTCTTCAAGGCGCTGGCCATCGAAGTCGAAGGCGGCGACCCGATCGGCGCCTGGAATCTCAAGCCGATGGCCGTGATCTGCGTGGCGGTGGTGGTCTTCGGGCTGACCATCCCGACCCTGGGCCTGGTCATCGCGCTGCCGCTGCTGGTCTTCATCAGCAGCCTGGTGAGCGGGGAGTTCAGCGCGAAGGAGGTGCTCATCAGCTGTGTCGTGCTGACCATCTTCTCGTGGCTCACCTTCATCAAGGGCCTGGGGCTGACGATCCCGGTGTGGCCGGCCTCCCTTGCCGGCTGAGGCGCTCCCGACCATGGAACTGCTCGACAACCTGGCGTTGGGGTTTGGCGTCGCCTTCTCGCTCGTCAACCTGCTCTACGCGTTTGCCGGCACGCTTCTGGGCACGCTGATCGGGGTGCTCCCGGGCCTGGGCCCGACGGCCACGATTGCGATGCTGCTGCCAAGCATCTACACGCTCGATGCGATACCCGCACTGATCATGCTCGCGGGCATCTACTACGGCGCGCAGTACGGGGGCTCGACCACGGCCATCCTCATCAACGTGCCCGGCGAGGCCTCTTCGGTGGTGACGGCGATCGACGGCTACAAGATGGCCCGCAGGGGCCGTGCCGGCCCGGCGCTGGCTTCGGCGGGGCTGGGCTCCTTCTTCGCCGGCTGCGTGGGCACGCTGGTCATCGCGGCGTTTGCGCCGCCACTGACCGAGCTAGCCTTCAAGTTCGGCCCGGCCGAGTACTTCAGCCTGATGGTGCTGGGCCTGATCGGCGCGGTGGTGCTGGCCTCCGGCTCGCTCGTGAAGGCCATCGCGATGATCCTGCTCGGGCTGCTGCTCGGGCAGATCAATACCGACGTCATCTCCGGCGTGCCGCGCTACAGCTTCGACATCCCCGAACTCACCGACGGCATCAGCTTCGTTGCCATCGCGATGGGCGTGTTCGGCTTCGGCGAGATCATCGCCAACCTGGGCCGTCCCGCCGGGCACCGCGAGGTATTCACCAAGGACGTGCGCGGCCTGTGGCCGACGCGGCAGGACTTCAAGGACATGGTCCCGGCCGTGCTGCGCGGCACGGCGCTGGGCTCGGTCCTGGGCGTGCTGCCGGGGGGCGGCGCCATGCTCTCGGCCTTTGCCGCCTACACCGTCGAGAAGAAGGTCCCCGGCCGTGCCGGCGAAGTCCCCTTCGGCCAAGGCAACATCCGCGGTGTGGCAGGTCCTGAATCGGCCAACAACGCCGGCGCGCAGACCTCCTTCATCCCGATGCTCACGCTGGGCATCCCGCCCAACGCCGTGATGGCCTTGATGGTCGGCGCGATGACGATCAAGGGCATCCAGCCCGGGCCGCAGGTGATGACGAGCAACCCGCAGCTCTTCTGGGGCCTGATCGCATCGATGTGGGTCGGCAACCTGATGCTGATCGTGCTCAACCTGCCCCTCATCGGCATCTGGATCAAGCTGCTGACGGTGCCCTACCGCATCCTCTATCCGGCCATCCTCGCCTTCTGCTGCATCGGCCTGTACACGCTCAGCAACAACACCTTCGATGTCTACGTCGGCGCGCTGTTCGGCGTCTGCGGCCTGGTGTTCTACAAGCTCGGCTGCGAGCCCGCGCCGCTGCTGCTGGGCTTCATCCTCGGACCGATGATGGAAGAGAGCCTGCGCCGCGCGCTGCTGCTCTCGCGCGGGGACTGGTCGACCTTCGTGACGCGGCCGCTCTCGGCCGGGCTGCTGATCGCCACCGCGCTGATGATCCTGGTCGTCTCCCTGCCGGCGATCAGGCGCCAGCGGCAGGAGGCCTTCCAGGAGGAGGGTCAGGCTCCGCCAGCGGCTTGAACATGCGGATGTTCGTCGGGGCGTAGCCAAGCCGCGCGTAGAGCGCTCGCGCGACCTCGTTATGACCGAAGACGTGCAGCGCCAGCCCCGCAAAGCCCAGGCGCAGCACCTCGTGTTCGAGAGCGCGCATCGCGGCCTCGCCATGGCCCTGGCGCCGGTGCGCCGGCCACACGACGAGGTCGTAGATGAAGGCCACCGGCCCGCACGGCTGCTCCTGGCGCGCGATCCAGATCGCGCCGACCGAGGTGCCGGTCGCGTCGACGATGGTGTAGAGGTGATGGCCCGGCGTGTGCAGACCGGCCGGCAGCAGCTCGGCAAAGGCCGCCTGTGCCTGCTTATCGGCGTCTGCGGCATCCCATTGACCGCTGCGCTGCTTCTCCTGTGCGTAGTCGGCAATCGACTGTGTGCGCCAGGGCGGATAGTCCGCCTCGGTCATCGGCTGCAGGGTCGTCATCGGCGGTGCGCGCAGGCAGAGGAGTGGGATGCCGATGATGCCGTGCGCAGCGGGGCGCCGTAGCCGGCCGATGTGGCATCCTCGCCGGGTTTCGTCTTCGCACCGCATTCGCGATGAACAACGTCGACCCGCAGGAAGTCGCCAAGTTCGGCGACCAGGCGCACCACTGGTGGGACAAGGACAGTCAGTTCCGCCCGCTGCACGAGATCAACCCGCTGCGCATGGGCTGGATCGAGAGCCTGGCCGGCGTGCGCGGCCAGCGCATCGTCGACGTAGGCTGCGGCGGCGGCATCCTGGCCGAATCCCTGGCCGCAGCCGGCGCGATCGTGACCGGCATCGACCTTTCGGCCAAGGCACTCAGCGTCGCGCGGCTGCACATGCTGGAGTCCGGCGTCGAGAACCTGGACTATCGCGAGATCAGCGCCGAGGCCCTGGCGGCCGAACAGCCGGGGGCATTCGACATCGTTTCCTGCATGGAGATGCTCGAACACGTGCCCGATCCGGCGTCCACCGTGCGCGCCTGTGCCGCACTGGCGCGGCCGGGCGGATGGGTCTTCTTCTCCACCCTCAACCGCAACCCGAAGTCCTTCCTGTTGGCCATCGTCGGTGCCGAGTACCTGCTCAAGCTGCTGCC
>JADZCL010000071.1 GCA_020851615.1 Rubrivivax sp. | reverse complement strand
ATCGGCGGGGCGCAGGACTGGATCTACGAGCACCTGGGTGCGCTCTTCTGGACGGTGGAGATCTGGTCGCCCAACAAGGAGGCGGGCATCGAGGGCTACAAGTGGACCGAATGGTTCCGCGAGCACCCGGTCGAGCACGACCTCAAGCTGCTGAAGTGGAGCGACGAGCAGTGCGGCGGGCTGGCGCATGTCGACTGGTACCCCTTCCGCCACCCGCAGCTGGGCATGGTCGAGCTCGGCGGCTGGGACCGCATGAACTTCTGGCGCAACCCGCCGGCGCACCTGCGCGAGCGCGAGGTCGCGCGTTTCCCGGGCTGGCTCACGCAGCTGGCCCTGACGCTGCCGCGCCTGGAGGTGCTGCGCACCGAAGTGCGCACGCTGGGCCCCGACACCTGGCGCGTGCGCTTCGCGGTGGCCAATGGCGGCTACCTGGCCAGCCACGTGAGCAAGCGAGCCCTGGCGCGCAAGACGGTGCGCGGCACGATCTTCCAGATCCACCTGCCGCCGGGGGCCACACTGCTCTCGGGCAAGGAGCGCGAGGAGGGGCCGCACCTCGAGGGCCATGCCCCCAAGACCTCGCTGCAGGCCTTCCTGCCGCACCGCGAGATCACCGCCGACCGCGCCGTCGTCGAGTGGATCGTGCACGGCGCGCGCGGCACGGCGATCTCGCTCACGGCCACCGCCGACCGCGCGGGCACCGTGCGCGCCGAGGTGACGCTCGATTGAGCATGCCGGCACGCCGCCGATGAGCGCACGCGCGCCCCTGCCGCCGCTGCCGCAGCCGCGCGACGCGCTCGACGCCGAGCTGCTGGCGCGGCTGGCGGTGAATGCGCGCGCCAGCACCGCCGAACTGGCGCGGGCGCTGAAGGTGGCGCGCACGACGGTCGTGGCGCGGCTGGCGCGCCTGGAGCGTGAGGGGATCGTCGTCGGCTACACCGTGCGGCTGCGCCAGGACCTCGCGCAACAGGGCTTGTCGGCCTTCGTCGGCATCACCGTGCAGCCACGCAGCGGCGCCGACGTCGTCACGCTGCTGCAACGCATCCCCGAGGTGCGCCAGCTCGATTCGGTGAGTGGCCAGTTCGACTATGTCGCCCTGCTGCGTGCCGAATCCGCAGAGCGGCTGGATGCGCTGCTGGACCGCATCCGGGCGCTCGATGGCGTGGTGCAGACGACGACTTCGGTCGTGCTGTCGCGGCGCATCGAGCGCGGCTGAGCCGCCAGGGCGCTCGTGTGTGAGCGGACGTGTCAGTCGTCGGCGGGCGCCGGGCTCTCGCCGATCCAGGCCTCGAACAACATGTAGGCGACGGCCAGGACGACCGGGCCGGCGAAGATGCCGATCAGCCCGAAGGCGAGCAGCCCGCCGATGACGCCGGCGAAGATCAGCAGCAGCGGCAGATCGGCGCCCATGCGGATGAGGAAGGGCCGCAAGACGTTGTCCAGCAGCGTCACGACCACCGCGCACGCGGCAACGAACAGCGCCCAACCCGGCCGGCCATCGTAGAAGAGCCAGGCCACCGCGGGCAGCATGACCGGCAAGGCGCCAAGCTGCGCGATGCACAGCAGGAAGATCAGCGCCGTCAGCAGGCCCGCAAAGGGGATGGCGGCAATCGCCAGGCACAGGCCGGCCAGCACCGACTGCACGAGCGCGGTCACGCCCACGCCCAGCGCCACGGCGCGAATGGCGGCGGCGGCCAGTTGCACGGTTGCAGCGCCGGGTTCACCGGCCAGGCGCTGCGCAAAACGGCGCATCTGCGCACCGGCGATCTCGCCGCGGGCGTAGAGGATGGCGGCGATCAGCACCGTGAGCAGGAACTGCAGCAGCAGCATGCCGATGCTGCCCAGCTCGGTGATGAGCCAGCGTGCTGCCGTGCCCGCGTACGGGGTCAGCCGCTCGAACCAGGAACCGAAACCGGCGGCCACGGCCTGTTCCCACAGGCGGCCCAGCCAGGTGCCCACGAGGGGCAGGCCGAGCAGCCAGCCCGGTGCCTGTGGACCGGGGCGGTAGCTGGCCAGGGTGCGCGCCCAATCCAGCAACTGCTCGGCGTTCTGCACGATGGTGAGGATGGCCAGCACCAGCGGCACCACGAAGAGCAGCAGCAACAGCACCGTCATCACCACGACCGCCACCCAGCGGCGGCCGCCGGCGCGGGCCTGCATGCGCAGCATCAGCGGCCAGGTGGCGACGACGACCATCGTCGCCCAGATCGTCGGCCCGAGGAAGGGCCGCAGCACCCACAGGGTGGCGCCCACCAGCAGTGTCAGGGCCAGCACCGCGAAGGTGATGCGCGTGAGATCGTTGGGGTCGCGGATCATCGGCGGGCTGGCCTGGGGCGGTTCGAAGGGGTCGGCAAGCATACCCGTGCATGTCGCCGCCATCGGTCTGGCTATCATGGTCCGATGCCTGCCAGCCTCGAAGGCCGCCTCGTCGTCGCGATCAGTTCGCGCGCGCTGTTCGACTTCGAGGAAGAGAACCGGGTCTTCGAGGCCGGCGACGACGGGGCCTACATGCAGCTGCAATTGCAGCGCCTTGCCCAACCCGCCCGGCCGGGCGTGGCCTTCTCGCTGGTGCACAAGCTGCTGGCCTTCAATGGCGGGCCGACGCCGCGTGTGGAGGTGGTGCTGCTCTCGCGCAACGATCCGGTCTCGGGGCTGCGTGTGTTTCGCTCCTGCGAGCACTATGGCCTGCCGATCGAGCGCGGTGTCTTCACGCGTGGGGCCAGCCCCTGGCGCTACCTGCAGCCGTTGCGTGCGCAGCTCTTCCTCTCGGCCAACGAGCCCGATGTGCGTGCGGCACTCGCCGCCGGGGTGCCGGCGGCGCGCGTCTATCCGCACAGCGCACGCGCCACCGACGCGCATCCGGACGAGGTGCGCATCGCCTTCGATGGTGACGCCGTGCTCTTCGGCGACGAGGCCGAGCGTGTCTTCCAGCGCGAGGGGCTCTCGGCCTTCCAGTCGCATGAACGCGAGCGCAGCGGCACCCCGCTGCCGCCTGGGCCCTTCAAGCCGCTGCTGGCGGCACTGCACGGCATGCAGCAGGCACCTGCGGCGCGCATGAGCATCCGCACTGCCTTGGTGACGGCGCGCAGCGCGCCCGCGCATGAGCGCGCCATGCGCACGCTGATGCAGTGGCGCATCGAGGTCGACGAGGCGATGTTCCT